>JANOUF010000450.1:0-11579 GCA_031416685.1 Bdellovibrionales bacterium | reverse complement strand
GTGGACGACGGCTAGAGGCTCAACACCTCAGAATGAGTCGCGGCTCTAAACTATCGATTTTACTGGGTTATATCGGCAGTGCTGGAGTCTGAACTGGTCCCGTTTTTGCTCTTAAAATAGGGAGATTGAAGTGAACCGGGGGCAGAATTGAAATTCAAAATTTTTATCAGCTGCACCCTCGCTCTTCTCTGTTTCATACCCTATCAAAACTGTTCCTCACCTGAACCGATCGACGCAGCAGCTTTAGCATCATCGTCGCAAAAATTCGAAAATAATTCTGGTGGCAACGGCGAATACTACGGCGGGAAATTAACCGCGGGATTTTATGTACGCCCACTTCCAGATTTGAAATGTGGCGCTTCGAAAAATTTAGGCGAAATTACTGTTAGTGAGCAGGGCGATGTAAATGGAAAGTTTACGCATCCGAGTACGTGTCTGATTACGAACCTTGAGCTCAGTGCAAGCAATCTTGAGCAAGCGGCATATGAGCCAGGTCGAGTTGGGTTTGTCGAAGGAATCTATTCCAAGAAGGAACTAGCGGCGAGCGCTCCAGTTGAGAAGTCACTTGTCGATGAAGCTTGGTGCCGAACAACTGACAGTACCGCATCAACTGGGTTTGATATTATTGTCCGTGCTGACTATGGAAAAAGAGAATTTAGGTCGACAGTGGTCGCAGGCCGATTGGTCGATGGAAGAGTTGAACGATATGACTACGCATCACCGAATCTCGATCGAGACGTCGATATTGAAGATCGCATTCGCTATCGCAGCGGCGAAGCTGGAGGTTCGGAAGAAGCTTTCCGTCTCGATATCGATACCAAAACCTTCGATCGCAGCACTGGAAAGATGCGCGCTCTGTTCAGATTCGAAACCGGGCCGTATGATACGGATGTCAACGTTGATTGCCGAGTAGGTGGAAACCTTGATATTTACTTCTCTGGCAAGCCGTACAATTTAACTTCGTTCATGCTTGCCCCTGCTCAAGTTGCGATGCAGGTTGCATCGCTCATCTACGAAAAATTACCTTCCGGTCTAAAATTCTAATTCGGCAAAACATATCTCCTCTCGATCTGTGGCTTTCCCCTTAGCATTAAAGAAAAGGGGGCGCCGCATGTGCGTTTGACGCGCGCTTGCCGGGCCGTACAAGTCTTGCAGTTCAAATTCGATCAAACTAAACTAGCTCCATGACCTTCAACCTTCGCCAAACACCATCGCCTGAAGAAAACTTCATCGAGATCGATGGCTACATCGATGAACACGCGAAATTTCCGTACATCGTGACGGCGCCAAAAATTCGCATCTCGTTGAACGGTGTGAAAGGGTTGAACTCTTCGGGCACACGCACGTGGATCAATTGGCTGAATCAGGGTTTGCCACAAGTGCCGGTTACTTTTGAAAACTGCCCGTTCATTTTCGTAAAGACTTTTAGCAACGTCGTTGGCAGCATTCCTGACCAAGCGCAGGTTGATTCTTTTTTTGTCCCTTACGTGAGTGAAAAGACCGACGAAAACCGCAATGTGCTTTATGTCAGAGACGTCCATTTCAACGCTTCCGGCGTGATAACCCATCCCAAGATCAATGACTCGAAGGGAAATGAGATGCAAGCAGACGTAAACTCTGGGTATTTCAAGTTCTTGAAACAAAACAAAAGCGCTTGAGTGCGATTCCCGACCTGTGGTGGAATGATCCCTAGTTTTGCTGGGGGGCATATGATTCGAGCATTCGTTCTATTTTTTCTGGTCGCATTCGGAATTTCACAAGCACACGCTGGCTACGTCGTAAAACAAGTTCGCAAAGGCGACCAAGTTTTTGCAGTTGGAGCGGCGAAGAAAAATATTGAACCGTATCAAGCTGTTCTCGTAGGATCGATGCCAAGATTTCTTCCTGAGGGCGCTCCCCCATCTGAAGAGATGATTGAAACTGTCGTTTATTCTGAGTCGCAGTTTACTCAGTTGCTCGATCAACCTGGCTTCGCAGTCCTTAATTCCACATTCACTCGGGCCGAATGGGTCGGTTCAGAAGTTCGCACGATCACGCAGCAAGGTCCGCCAGAAAATAGAATCAATCTCACAATCGTTGGCGATGGCTACACGGTAGCTGAAAAGGAAAAATTCTTTGCCGACGCGAAACGAATGACGAACGACATGTTCGTAACGGCGACGTTTAAATCCTATCTTCCCCTCTTCAACGTTTACGCTGTGTTTGTTCCATCAAAAGATTCAGGCATTAGCGATACACGTCGCCGTGACACAGCACTCGGGCTTTATCGGAGTCCCGCCAACAGCAAACGTGCGATCATGCCGGGCAACATTCCAGCGATTGATAAAGCAATCGCGCTCGCGCCAGTGGCGGCTGATTACCCGATTCTCCTCGCAAATGATGATTTTTACGGTGGCCTCGGTGGTCAGTACGCGATCACGACTCGCTCACTCACAACTGGTACGATTGTTTTAAGACACGAGCTTGGTCACAACTTCGGTTATGTCGGCGAAGAGTATGACGGAGGCTACGTCTACCGTGGTGCGAACTCGTCTCCTTCAGCAAAAGGTTCTTGGGCGCAGTGGGCCTTGAACAACAACGTTAAAACGTTTGAAGCAAAAGCTTTATTTGGTGATTACGTATGGCAAGACTTACGCACACCGTACATCGTGAATTTCAAAATGCCTGAGGATAAAGGTTGGTCGTTCGGATTGCAGATTAGCTCAGTCGGCTGGTCGACTCCCGAAGATGTGACTGTGAAAGTCGACAACCAAACTTTGACACTTAAAGGTAAATTCCATTCAGATCGCAGCTTTTTGTATCCGGTAGCAGAAATCCCACTCGCACCGGGTAATCACGCGCTTTCGATCAAAGAAAGTATTAGCGATGGCGACAACGTGCTGAGCTTTGCTCGTGGCTACGCGTATCCTCCGAGCTATGACTTCACTCCGAATCTTATCGGTGCATTCCCTACTTTCGACATCAACGGCTCAACAAACTACCGTCCTACTCATGAGTCATGCTTAATGAGAAATATGGAAACGGATAAGTTCTGCTCTGTAGATCAAGAGAACATGTGGTTTCGCTTCTTCTCGAAAGTCGAACTCATTGATAGTTTGAAAGTTGAACGTGGAGTGAACGGCAGCGTTGCGGAAGTAAAAACGCCGCAGCTTCAAGGCCTAGAGATTCAGTGGTTTAAAACTGAGTCGAGCAACCGGACTGAAATCAGCGAAGCGAAAAATCAAACGACACTCAATATTCCTTCTGAATTTAAAGGAACGATTTCCGTAAAAGTTCGTTTCATTACTCCAGAAATCAGAAAATCTTCGGATCGCTTAACTGCTGAGAAATCAGTAAACCTCTGAGCGTCCTAGCTCCATCAGCGCCTGGAAGCCCTTTTGGTTTTGCTTCCAGGATTTTGTTAGCTCAAACTGACTCACCTGACCTGCCGGAACTAACGGATCTACGCGCTTAGTTTTAAAGCCCGAGAAAAAATCGCGAGCGTACGCCTGTACGGCATGCATCCCAGGAAATTTCATGCTTCCCATTTGCGTGTGGCAACTTGCACAGCTCTTTAGAACGCCGACCTGATTCCACGCTGACTGTTTTTCAAACGGATCATCAGGTGGCGCTAAGAATTGATTGAAATCTTTTTCGTCCTGAGTAACTCCGCGCAGGCCATTACCGTTTGTCGTAAAAAACTTCTGGCGCATTAAAACTGACCGACTGAAACGATCAAAGTAAATTCCATCGGCGTACTCGCGCGCCTTCATCATCGAGAACATTTCGACGATTGGCGAGCCAACCATGGTGCCGTCTTTCAAAATCAAATTTGCCAAGCGGAAAATTAAGAACTCTGTTCCTGGAGTTGGCGCTGGAAGTTTCGGGTTTAAAGGCGGATGTTTGTCGTTCGAGCGTGGATCAAGTGGGTTTGGAAAATCGAGAACGCTTTTCAGGAATCGATAAACGCCGCTCTCGCCGCCTGCGGTTTTCATGAAAATGAGGAACGTTGAACGTCCGCCAAAGTTCCCTACGTGTGATGCAGCGACGGGATATTGGTTCATTGACGCAAGCTCGACGACTCCGTGTTCTTTCAATGAATCCGTGAACGGCCTATTGCCATACTTCACTCCGCGAGAAAGCGTTCCGAATTCTTGGTGCGAGAGCGCAACTTTTTGCATGATCTTCGATAAAAGTTCTAAAATTCGCCAATGGAAAAGCGGCTGCCCACGATCAACGATGCTATCAAACACGGCCCAAAGATCGCGTTGCATGAGCGCGCGTTGGCGAAGAGATAGTTTTTCAATCTCCTCTGATGGTAGAACTACGACGTTGCGAAGTGCATCCGTTGCATTTTTTAAGCTCTCGCCTTCGAGCAAGAAGCGAGAATTTTTCCAAATAAGAGGATCCATGCGATCAGCACCGTACTCCTGGCCGTTCGGTCCGATGCGCACGAACAAAGTTTCATGCATCACATTCAGCGGATGGTAAGGATCAGAATTGTAAAGAGAGATGCGAGCAGCTTTGGCAGGAGCGCTGACACAGAGAAAAACGCAGATAAATACACAGTGAAAAACGATCACTCTGAATGCTCTCAGCAACGTCATAAGCGGCTCCTACTTTTTTTGAAAAAGTTGAGGCAATTAAGCGCTTTAAGGGTTTCCGGTCAATAGGTGATCTGTAGTTTGTCTGTTGGTTGAATGGTGTAAGAGCGCCCGCTCTCAACTCGCTTTCATTTACGCACCTAATTGTGCAAACTTGTACGGCAGGGGAAGTCGATCTAAGCTACCGCCATGTCTTCGTTAGCTCTCAAAGATGTCTATGGTGACGATTTTTTGCTAAAGCGATCGAGCGTCTATAGGCAAATTCGCAAATGCGTACTTCGTGCCGGCTACCGCTTCACTCACCAAGCCGAAAATTACTTCAATTGGCCACTGATGCATTTACCTTGGGTGCTGTCAGAAAAACGGATTCCCTATAGACGAAACCTTTTGGTGATCAAGGCAGTCGCGAAACGTCATGGCATTCCGCTCAAAAAAATATTAGCTGCGCCCGTTTTGGTTGAACGTAACGTTCTCCTTCACGAATCGGCCCACTGCTTAGCCCACGAGGTTTTTAAAAAATCAAAAACGACCGCGTTAAAAACTTTTTTAAAAAATCGGAGTGAGAGCTTTTTATTTGAGGCTTACTTCGGTGAAGCGTGCGCGTCCTCGTCGGAGTGTCTACTCGCGATGCAAGCTTCTGGTCGAGCGAAATTGCCTGCTGAAATCTATTTGAATTCCTATCTCAAACCCGAACCAGCCGTCTTAAGAGCATTGAGGGATTTGCGAAAGCAAATCGGTCTTCAGCATTTACATGAACTATTGATTCATTATTATTTCCTGGTAAATGTTCGCACGCATAAACTCACTGCTAGACAATTGCGGGCGATCGAGAACGCCATAGGCATTGAGCTAACGGCTAGCCAAATTAAATCGGCACAAGTTTTGTTCGCGTTCGCAGGCGCGCTCAATCCAACGTTTCTAGAAATCACCAACAAACTTCATTTCCGATTAAACGGTATGACCCAAGATTTCGTAAAAACGAGAGCGCGTTTGAAAAAAAATGCAGCGAATCTGCCTGCGATCCTTCAGCCGCACGTGCGCCAATTCACTTTGCAACTTGCTCATACGAAGTAACCTGACTACAAATGAGTAAGTGAACACCAAGGGAGACACCATGATGTTACGCATTCTTCTCGCTGGCCTTCTTTTAATCTCTACAGTCGCGCAGGCTCAAACATCGGCATCGTCAGCGACGCAATTTAACCTTCGCATTCATCCGTTGCACATCTTGGTCAATGCTTTTGGCGCGGACCTTGAATTCAAAGGTGGAGAAAACTGGTCAGTTGGTCCATCACTTGGGTTTTGGAGCGTAGATAAAGGTGCGGGGTTCAAATCACGTGCTTCACTTATCGCCGCTCGCGGAACTTACACGTTTAAGCACGAGCGATTCTCAGAGGGCTGGTATGCTGGACCGTTTCTAGGATTTGCATCGATTGAAGTTGAAAAAATCGGAGCCTTTGGCGCTCAAGGAAAAGGTTCTGGAAATGGGCTGGTACTCGGAAGCTACGGCGGGTACCTTTGGTTTTGGAACTCCTTTAGCGTGAATACCGGCGCGGGCCTCGCGCTTTCCTCAGCAAGTGACGTAACTGTCGACTACATTACTTCAGGCACAACAGAAAAAGTGGATTCGGAAACAGTTGGCGGCTTTATCTGGGAAATCGGACTTAATTACGCTTGGTGAACTAGGCTTGGTAATTAAAAGGGTCGCTGAATAATCGCAACGGTCAGACGACTCACGCAAACCAGTTCTGATTTTTCATTGTGGATTTTTATTTCCCAGACATGAGTGGAGCGGCCCAAGTGAAGTGGCTGCGCTCTTCCAGTCACCCAACCACTCTTCGCCGACTTAAGATGGTTCGCATTGATTTCAATCCCTACCGGAGCTTGAGTCTTTGGATCGATACAAAGCAATGAGCCGATAGACCCTAATGTTTCTGCTAGCGCGACACTCGCGCCTCCATGCAAAAGACCCATTGGCTGCACAGTGCGATGATCAACTGGCATTCGTGCTTCGAGCCAATTATCGCCGATTGCGGTAAACTCGATACCCAAATGTTCGCCAAGCGTTCCCTTCGAACGCTCGCGAAATTCATCAAGTGTCATTTTATATTTGAACATTATTTGCCGGCTTTTGTTGGACCGTCGTCGCCATAACCTTGTGGACCTTTGATTGGCTGAAGAAACTGTTCAACTTGTTGAATTTTTTCTTGAGCCAAAATATTCGCAGCTGCACCTTCAAGATTTTCCGTATTTGGAAGATCCGTACGGTTTGCATCTGCCTCGCTCGAAACAACATCGGCGGCGCGAAACACGTTTTCCTTCTCAACTTTTATTTCTGATGGCGTTTTTGACGGCTGATCCGCGATCATCTTGCTGCGATCTTTAGGTGGGCGTCCTTTATCAAGCATGCTATTTGCGGCTTGCTTATTCTCAACCGGAACCGCAAGGCAAAGACCCTCGCCGCCGTTAGCGTCGTTCTCGCACTCGTATGTGTAACGATCGGCTGCATTCGATAAAACTGGGAACACAGCGATCATCAATAGAACGGCTACGGTCTTCACTGGCGGCCTCCGGCACAATAGGTTCGATCCCACAGTTACAGTTAAGCAAACTCCAGACCTTGTTTCAATACGAGAACATTGTCCTCGTATTGCGCCATATGCGTAGCTTTGGTAAAGGTGTTCTTCGCTTTTCGTAAAGGATTGTATGCAACCGCTCCGAGTCGACAGTTTAGTGAAAAACTACGTCACAAAGGGACGCCCGACCCTTGAGGCTGTCCGTGGTATTAGTTTTGAGGTGAGACCCGGAGAGTGTTTTGGCCTATTGGGTCCAAATGGTGCTGGGAAGTCGACATCCATGAAATGCATCACCGGGTTTTATTCTCCTACCGCTGGAAAAGTGGAAATCCTCGGCCTCGATGTACATGTCCGCCCTCGACAGGCGCGACTTCATCTTGGAGTTTGCAACCAGGACGACACGCTCGACTCTGACTTTAAAGTGATCGACCAGATGGTGCAATTTGCGGCGTTTTTTGGAATTAAAAAGTCAGATGCACTTATCAAAGCGACTGCTCTTCTAAAACGATTCGATCTTTTTGATAAGGCAAACGATGAAGTTGAAGCTTTATCAGGTGGCATGCGACGCAGACTTCAAGTTGCGCGTTCGCTACTCAATGATCCAAAAGTTTTAGTTCTCGATGAGCCGACAACTGGTCTTGATCCAGAAGCGAGGCGCATGCTTTGGGATGTTCTCGCAGAAGAGAGAAAAAAAGGCTTAGCGATTTTACTCTCAACTCACTATATGGAAGAGGCGGAACGCTTATGCGACAGAGTCGCAATCATTTCAAAAGGAATAATTCTAGCCGAGGATTCACCACCATCCTTGATCGCACAGCAAATTGGAACTGCACAGGTTGAAGAGGAACTCCGCCCCGGTATTCGAATTCAACGTGCACCAAACCTTGAAGACGTTTATTTGAAGCTTACTGGTACACGCTTAAGCGGCGCAGGTGGGAAATGACCTCAGCTCGCGCGATTTACACAGTTTGGCATCGCTACTTTGCCGTGTTCAAAAAAAATATTTGGTACGGATTGGTCACAACCTTTGTCGAGCCGGTCTTGTATCTGACTTCTTTCGGCTTTGGCTTAGGCGTAATGATTGGAGATATGAATATTTCCGGAGTGCCGGTTAGCTATCGTGCCTTCGTACTCGCAGGCATTATTGGCCAGAGCGTTTTGTTCGTCGGATTTTTTGAAGCTGCATACGGCGCCTTTATTCGCATGTACTACCAAAAAATATTCCAAGCAATTGCTGTAACTCCAGTTACCTTAAGCGAAGTGTTGTGGGGCGAACTTCTCTGGTGCGCAACTCGCGCAACTCTCTCTGCGAGCGTGGTTTTGCTTCTTGGGATCGTTATCGGTGACTTTAATCCACTTGGTGCGGTGCTAATGATTCCGTACTGTTTTATTTCCGGATTGTTGTTCGGCGCACTCGGCCTTTTGGTTGCCGCCAAATCCAGAACCATAGAGTCGATTTCCTATCCACAATACCTTCTCGTGTTTCCCATGTTTTTATTTTGCGGCGTTTATTTTCCGCTATCGAACTTACCGAGCTGGATGGTGAAGATCGTATTTCTTCTGCCTCTTGCGCCCATTCTTTCAATTGTTCGCTCAGCAACACTTGGTTTACCGTTTGAACCGCTCGCTTTAGTGATACAGCTCGCATGGGTGGCGATCTTAGTTCCCTTGTCCCGTCGCTTAATGATGAAACGTTTGGTGGCGTAAATGGATTTTGAGCCTATCGCAATCATCGAAACATGCTATCCAGAAAAGTTTGGAACTCCGAGGCAGCCTGGGCTTGTGCCAGCAAGCTGGGGGATTATTCGTCTGCGAAGCGAACTTAACCTTGCCGATGGATTAACAGGGCTTGAGGGCTTCACTCATCTTTGGGTCATTTTCGTTTTTCATCAAAACACAAACAAAGGCGTGAAAACCAAAGTGCATCCGCCACGGATGGCCGGAGAAAAAGTCGGAGTGTTCGCAACGAGAAGTCCGCATCGTCCAAATCCAATAGGACTTTCCGTGGTCAAGATTGAGCGCATTGAAGGCTCTGCTATCTATGTTTCAGGAGTTGATTTTGTCGACGGCACACCGGTGCTCGATATCAAACCGTATCTTCCCTCGGCAGATCGCATCGAGGCCGCACAAGGTGGTTGGGCAGATTCAAAAAACGAGCGAAGTGTTCAGGTCGAATTCTCCGACGAAGCAATCGCGCAAATTCAGGAAAAACAGAAAACGCGTTCTGGGTCCGACCTCAAAACTTTGATCAAAAGTAATTTAGAGTTAGATCCCCGCCCAGTTTTTTACAAAGGCACGCCTGAGCAAGAAAATCCCTACATGGACACGTACGGCTTTGCGCTTGAAGACATGAACGTCGTCTATAAAATGGAAGGCTCACGAGCAACTGTGTTGCGCCTTGAAAGCTATCTTGAATGGAAAGAGCGCGGACGCACAAAGTAGGCGCCGCACAACCCCAACACTTGCGTTCTCATCGCTGACTCTCAATTTAACTCCGGAGTTACTGGAGTCGAGACAAGTTGGCGTTTAAGCGTTCCATTTGCGTGCGCAAACTTTCAAGGAGCGCTTTATCTGTCGCAACTAAATCTTCTGGTGCGTTTTTAACGAACGCTTCGTTGTCGAGCTTCTTATTGAGAACGCTGATATCCTTCTGGATCTTCTCAATGTTCTTATGGATACGCTTAATCTCTTCGGCGATATCGATCACACCCTCAAGTGGAACGATAACGTCAACGCTCGCTTCACCGATACGAACCGGCATGACAGCGCACTTTGCTAAGTTTCCAGCTTCGGCGATTTCACATTCCTCAAGACGAGCAAGCCGCATCATCACGACTTTGTTCTGACCGAGAAGTTTTTGAACATGGTCATCCGATGGCGCAAGGCGTACGCGAATTTGTTGCCCAGGTTTGATCTGATTTTCACCGCGAATGTTACGAATCGCAGAGATGACCTCTTTTACGATTTCCATCTCGAATACGATTTCTTTTGAAGCAACACCCAGCCACTCCTTATCTTTTCGCGGCGTAGGAAACTCTTCGATGATTAGCGCTTCACTCTTGATCGGAAGCTTTTGATAAAGCTCTTCGGTGATGAACGGGATAAAAGGATGCAACAGTCGCATGATACGGTTCAACGTTTGCGCAAGAACTAGTTGTGTCGCCGATCGCTCAGCAGATGGCTCACCATAGATAGTTGGCTTCACGAGTTCCAAGTACCAATCGCAGAAATCATTCCACACGAATTGATAAAGAGCTTGTGCAGCGTCTGCGAAGCGATCTTCCTCGAGGAATTGATCGACGTCTTTGGTCACAGAAGCCGTCCGCGAAATAATCCAGTGATCCGCTGCCGACAAGTCGTTTTTATTTGGAAGTGCTTTCACGCCTTCTTTTGGAACAGTGAAATCTTTAAGTGCTGCGAGACTAAATCGCGTGCCGTTCCAGATTTTGTTCATGAAGTTGCGATAACCCTCAAGGCGTTGCTCTGAGAATTTAAAATCGCGTCCGCCAGAAATTTGCGACATGATCGTAAAGCGAAGTGCGTCCGCACCATGCTTCTCAATCATCTCGACTGGATCCACAGCGTTACCCACAGACTTCGACATTTTACGGCCTTCAGAGTCGCGAACGAGACCGTGGATATAAACTTTGCGGAACGGAACATCTTTCATGAACTCAAGACCCATCATCATCATTCGGGCGACCCAGAAGAAGATGATGTCGTGGCCTGTAACCAACACAGTCGTTGGATAGAATGTTTTTACAGTTTCAGTCTCGTTTGGCCAACCCATGGTGCTAAACGGCCAAAGTGCAGATGAGAACCAAGTATCGAGAACGTCTTCTTCTTGCGTAAGCGTAGTGCCATTACACTTTTCGCATGCCGTAGGATCCGTTTCAGAAACGGTTACGTGCGAACACGTCTCACAGTTCCATGCAGGAATGCGGTGACCCCACCAAAGTTGGCGCGAGATACACCAGTCTTCGATGATCTCCATCCAGTGAAGATATGTCTTTGTCCAATTCTCTGGCTCAAAACGCGTGGTTCCACTCTCCACTACCCGACGAGCAGCGGTAGCGAGTGGCTTAGCGCGTACAAACCATTGATCCGATAAGAACGGTTCAACAACTGCACCCGAGCGTGAACAAAATCCAACTGAATTTTTATGCGGCTCTTCTTTTTGCAAACGACCTTCGGCTTTTAAGTCTTCAACAACTTTCTTGCGCGCATCCGTGATCTTCATTCCCTTGTAAGGACCCGCGTTCTCATTTAAGAAGCCGTTCTTCTCAAGCAAATTGATAAGTGGAAGTTTGTGCCGCTGTCCAACTTGGTAATCGTTGAAATCGTGCGCTGGCGTGATTTTCACAACGCCCGAACCGAATTCTTTATCAACGTACTCATCAGCAATGATCGGAATCTTCCG
>JANOUF010000449.1:0-2701 GCA_031416685.1 Bdellovibrionales bacterium | reverse complement strand
CAGCCAGGGAATTGCGCTCGAGGAAATGGGACTCTCGCCGCCTCATCCTCAGCCGAATTTCCCGCTCGATGGTAAAGCCGCCGTTGTCGAATGGGATAAACGTAAAATCTGGCGGAAGTTCGCTGAGAATTATTACCTCTTTCTTGGCACGCCTTCCCGGATGTGGCTGGACCATGTGTTTGCGACCGTCTTTGATTTAAAAAAGCGTTTGTCTCCTGAAACCGCTGATCTTTATTTCGATACGATCAACGATGCATTGAAGACCGATGCTTTCAGGCCGCGCGCTTTATTCGAACGATTCAATATCGAATTGATTTCGACAACCGACGGCTCAGTTGATCCTTTGGAAGCGCATCAAAAGTTGCATGCAGATGGCTGGGGCAAAAAAGTAATTCCGTGCTTTCGGCCTGATGATGCCATTGATCCTGATCACGAGAATTTTCGCATGACTGTTGCGGAGCTTGGTCGCCAAACGAACGAAGGTGTCGCGACTTTCGATAGTTATTTACGCGCGCTTCGTGCAAGGCGTGCGTATTACAAGAAAATGGGAGCAACTGCGACGGATCATGGCCCGCCTTCGGCGTTCACGACAATTCTTGCGAAAGCAGATATCGAAAAATTATTCGCAAAGGCATTAAGCACTGGGTTAACGGCAGTTGAAGCGGAATACTATCGCGGTCACATGTTGGTTGAGATGGCGCGAATGAGTTTGGATGACGGACTCGTGATGCAAATTCATCCGGGTTCGTATCGCAACCACAACGCGAAACTTTTTACGATGTTTGGGCGAGATAAGGGTGCGGATATTCCGCGTGCAGTTGATTACACATCAGCACTTCGACCGCTACTAAACGAACTCGGCAATGAAGTTTCGTTTCGCTTAATCATTTTTACTCTCGACGAAACTTCGTACGCACGTGAACTTGCTCCGCTTGCAGGTCACTACCCGGCTTTGAAGGTTGGTCCTGCTTGGTGGTTTCACGATAGTCCGGAAGGTATGCGCCGCTACCGAGAGCAAATCACTGAGACAGCAGGATTCTATAATACAGTTGGATTTAACGACGACACTCGCGCGTTTCTTTCGATTCCTGCTCGTCACGATGTGTGCCGCAGAATGGATAGCGGTATTTTAGCGAAATGGGTTTGCGAGCATCGTATGACTGAAGAGGAAGCCCTCAATGTTGCTCGTGATCTTACCTACAATCTTGTAAAGCAAAACTATAACTTATGAAATACGACGCACGATTCTTGAAAATTAGGCAGCTGCATTTTGGCGTCGGCAGTTTTCACAAAGCACATCAAGCCTTTTACAATCATCGAATGTTGGAAGCAGGTCTTACTAAGGATTGGGGACTTGCTTCAATGAGCTTGCGTTCCCCTGATGCGTCGGATTCATTGAGAATAGCTGGTTGTGCGTATCATTTGATGATGGCTGGAGCCTCGGGCCTGAGTGTTGAAAAAATTGGATCCATTCGCGAAACGTTGTTCCCTCAAAAAATGCGTGGTCGCGAGCGGATGCAAGACATTTTTAAATCAGAAGATTTGCGGCTGATCACGCTTACGATTACAGAAAAGGGTTACCTTAGTACTGCGCCGGATAGTGCTATAGCATTGTTGTATGATGGTCTTGATCGCAGAAGGAAAGTCGGCGGTGGTCCACTAACGATTGTGAGCTGCGATAATCTTTCGAAAAATGGCGATTTGTTGAAATCAAAAGTTTACTCGCTTGCAGCCGATGAAATACGTTCGTGGCTCGATAAGAATGTAAGCTTCCCGAACAGTATGGTTGATCGAATTGTTCCAGCAACGACTGATGAGCATCATCAATTATTTAAGAAACAAACAAGTCTCGATGATTCAGAACTTGTCGCAACCGAGGATTTCACTCAATGGGTGATCGAAGACAAATTCGCGGGCGAAAAGCCGCCGCTTGAAAAAGTTGGCGTTGAATTCGTCTCCGACGTTTTGCCGTACGAGAAAATGAAGCTACGATTACTCAATGCTGCACACTCGTTTTTGGCTTATGCAGGGCAGCTCGAAGGCTACCAATACGTTCATCAAGCGATTGCCGACCCAGTTTTGAATAAAGCTGTTCGCGAGCTGTGGCTTGAGACTTTGCAAGTCGTTCCACTCCCGAAAGAACGATTGGAGTCCTATTGCGAACAAATGCAGGACCGGTTTCGCAATCCGTTCGTCATGCATTCTTTGAAACAAATTGCGATGGACGGAAGCCAAAAAATTCCAATTCGCATCATTGAAAGTATTCGCGAGAGCGCACTTCGTGGCGAGTCGGTCGAATCACGAAGCAAAGTAGTAAACGCATGGCTCCGCTATATTACCCACTTTGCTTCAAAAAACTGGGCGCACCTCTATGGACAAGATCCACTGTTCTCAGAAGTCCACGAACTAAAAAACACGCGCTCACTCGAACAGACGTTCGAGATCCTTACGTCGAAGACAAAAGTCTTCGCACCCCTCTCCGAGTTCCCATTGGTGCTCCGTCTGATATCGGATATCTGATATCGGATATCCGATATCAGGAGCGCTCGACGCTGTCGAGCGCGATAGAGAGAGTCATGTCGGAGAGGACGTTGACGGCGGAACGGCCGCGGGCGATGAGCCAGTCGACAGCGAGTAGGATTGGCAGAATTTCGGTTGGAAGTCCCATTGTTGCGACGACGACCGAGAGTGAAATGAATCC
>JANOUF010000448.1:0-13501 GCA_031416685.1 Bdellovibrionales bacterium | reverse complement strand
AAATCCGGCATCGAGATACGTTCAGGATTTAAAAATCGCTCGAAGAGTAGCGAGTACGGAATCGGATCAAGATCGGTAATACGAAGAGAATAAGCGCAGAGTGAGCCCGCACCAGAACCTCGACCCGGCCCAACTGGCACTCCGTTCGTCTTCGCCCAATTGATAAAGTCTTGGACGATTAAGAAGTAAGAATTGAAACCCATTCGATCGATAACACCGAGTTCAAATTCCAATCGGTCTTTGTACTCAGGTATCTTTTCCTCAGCGATTGCTTCATTGCGCTCGACGGCTTCTTTAAAGCGCTGCTCAAGCCCTTTAAATGCTTGCAGACGCAACTCTTCTTTTTGCGTTCTACCCTCGACGGTTGCAAACACTGGTAAGTGATAAATCGCTTTACCGTTTTCATCTTTAAGTTTGAACTTCACATCGCACATCTCTGCGATTTTGAGTGTGTTCTCAATGGCTTCCGGCACGTCTTTAAAGAGCGCCTTCATTTGATCATTGTTTTTGAAATAGAACTGATCGGACCCAAGCTTAAAACGGCTTTCATCTTGAAGCGTTTTGTTTGAGCCAATGCAGATCAATACTTCCTGGGCGAGCTGATCGTCAGGATCTAGGTAGTGAACGTTGTTTGTTGCAACAAGTGGCGCACCTGTCGTCTTTGCTGCTTCGATGAAGAACTGATTCAGTTCATTCCATTCCGCGGTGCCAGTGCGGTTTAACTCAAGATAGAAGTTTTCTTTTCCCCATATTTTTTGCATCTCAACGATTCGCTCGATTGCCGCTTCTTTGCCGTGCTTTTGAAACGTATAAGCAATTTCACCGCGAGAGTTTCCCGAGAGGCAGACTAAGTCGGATGAAAATTTCTGTAGAACTTCGAAGTCGAGCCGAGGCTTGTAGTAAAAACCTTCTTGGTAACCGATGGTCGAGAGTTGGCAGAGATTTTGATAACCTTGCCAATTCTTTGCAAGGAGCACGAGCCGACGGTTCGGCATTTGTGCAGCTTCGCGGTCTTCGCCTTTTAGCAAACGGCTCTTTGGACTGATGTAGACGTCCATACCGAGGATCGGCTTGATGTTCTGTTCTTTGCACGCAAAGTAAAACTCAACCGCTCCGAACATATTGCCGTTATCAGTGAGTGCGACTGCTGGCATTCCCATATCGACAGCTTTTTTGACTAAGCTTGAAATTCTCGAGGTCGCTTCGAGTAGCGAGTATTGGGAATGAACATGAAGATGAACGAATGACATAGATTATTCCCACTCGATTGTGCCAGGCGGTTTGCTGGTCACATCGTAAACGACTCGGTTCACACCCTTCACCTCGTTGGTGATGCGGTTGGAAACCATTCGCAAAAATTCAAACTCAAACGGATACCAATCAGCCGTCATGCCGTCGCTTGAAGTGACTGCACGAAGCGCGAGAACTCGGTCGTACGTGCGGCCGTCGCCTTGAACGCCGACTGTTCTAACAGGAGTGAGTACGCAAAACGCCTGCCAGATTTTATCGTAAAGACCGTTCTTTTTAAGTTCAGAAATGTAGATATCATCCGCTTCACGAACGATCTCGAGATCCTCTCTAGTCACTTCGCCCATGATTCGAATGCCGAGGCCTGGCCCCGGGAACGGGTGACGCCATAAAGTATCTTTCGGCAG
Organism: Bdellovibrionales bacterium; assembly: GCA_031416685.1. GTDB lineage: Bacteria > Bdellovibrionota > Bdellovibrionia > Bdellovibrionales > JAMPXM01 > JANOUF01. The sequence goes on along the minus strand of JANOUF010000448.1, from coordinate 11,846 downwards.
ACCGAGTTGTTCACCAAGCCTGCGCACTTCATCTTTAAAAAGTTCGCGAAGTGGCTCGACGAGCTTCATGTTCATCTTCTCGGGCAAGCCACCAACATTATGGTGAGACTTTATCGTAACCGACGCGCCACGTGGGCTAACGGATTCAATCACGTCTGGATACAAAGTTCCTTGCGCAAGAAAATCCATTTTCTTACCGATCTTCTCAGCGGATTTCTGGAAGACCTCGATAAACACACGGCCTATCGCTTTTCTTTTCTTCTCAGGGTCAGACTCGCCTGCAAGCGCTTTCAAAAATGCGCCCTCGGCGTTGACACCAATAACGTTGAGTCCAAGCTTGCGGTAGTTTTCAAGGACGTCGCGGTATTCATTTTTTCGGAGTAGACCATTGTTCACAAAAACGCAGTGAACTTTTTCGGAGCCGAGCGCTTTAGTTAACAATGTCGCGACGACAGTGGAGTCAACACCGCCGCTCAATCCTAAAAGAACGTCGCTACCACCCACTTTATTTTTAATCTCTTCGACTAGGTGGTCCGAGATAAGCTCCGTCTTCCAGTTTTTTTCAGCTCTGCAAAGATCGAAAGTGAATGCTCGAAGAATATCAATGCCGTGGTCTGTGTGACTGACTTCTGGGTGAAACTGAAGTGCCCAATATCGATCAGACCGAAGTGCTGCTGCGTGGCCGGTTTCAGAAGTTCCAACAATTTTAAATCCAGGCGGCGGAACTTTTACGATGTCACCGTGGCTCATCCACACTTTTTGCTTTTGTGGAACAGTGCTTGAAAATGAATTCGACCATGTCACCGTGTTGAGACCGTACTCGCGCTTTTGTGCAGACTCGACAACACCGCCAAGTTCGCGCGCAATCAACTGCATGCCGTAGCAAATGCCTAAAACGGGCGCGATCTCGGCTAACGGTTTTACGGCAACGATGGGCGCGCCATCGTCATAGACTGAATTTGGACCACCGCTAAGGATGATCCCTTTTGGTTTTAGCTTTTTGATTTTTTCGATGTCGACATTAAAAGGAAGCAACTCAGAGTAAACTCCGAGCTCGCGCAGTCTTCGAGCAATCAACTGGGTCAGTTGAGAGCCAAAATCTAATACTGCAATTCCCCCTTCAATCATCGACTCTACTCCAACCTATAGTTTGGTGCTTCTTTAGTGATGTGTACGTCGTGAACGTGAGATTCGCGTAAACCTTGAGTGCTGATGCGAACCCATTTCGCTTTACCCTGAAGATCAGCAACGCTCGATGCTCCCATGTAGCCCATGCCAGATTTCAAGCCACCGGTTAGCTGATGAAGTACGGCGCTCGCTGATCCCTTGTAAGGAACGCGACCCTCAATGCCTTCAGGTACTAACTTTTCAAAATCTGTGACATCTGCTTGAGCGTATCGATCACGCGAACCCTTCTCCATTGCACTAATAGAACCCATCCCGCGATAAACCTTGTATGTGCGACCTTGATAAAGAACTGTCTCGCCCGGAGACTCATCCGCACCTGCAAGAAGATTTCCGATCATCACCGAGTTCGCACCTAGCGCTAAAGCTTTTGTGATATCGCCGGAATATTTAATACCGCCATCCGCAATGATTGTTTTTCCGCGCTTCTTTGCGGCAAGTGCGCATTCGATAACCGCAGAAATTTGCGGCATCCCCACGCCTGCTACGACTCGAGTTGTGCATATGCTTCCCGGACCAACGCCGACTTTAATAACTTCAGCACCCTTTTGAATGAGCGCATCGGTGCCGTCGGCGGTAACAACGTTCCCCGCGACGATGATGACGTCCTTAAAAGTCGTTGCTGCCCACTCAACCATTTGTAAAACGTTTTTTGAATGACCGTGAGCTGTATCAACACAAATCAGGTCCGCACCTGCGCCAACTAAAGCCTCAACACGCTCGCGCGAGGTTGCATCGACACCGACCGCCGCGCCGGCGAACAGACGACCGTGTTTATCTTTGGTCGCGTTTGGGAAAGCCTGCGCTTTCTCGATATCTTTAATTGTAATGAGGCCCTTTAGTTTTCCTTCGCGATCCACGACCGGAAGCTTCTCGATCCTGTGCTTTTGTAAGATCTGTTTTGCTTGCGCGAGTGTCGTCCCAACTTGCGTGGTCACTAGCTTTTCTTTTGTCATTATATTTTCGATCGGCTGATCAAGGTTTGTCTCAAACCTTAAATCGCGATTCGTAAGAATGCCGACCAATGTGCCATCAATCGTGATCGGAACACCACTGATCGAATAGCGCTTCATGAGATCAGTTGCTTCTCGAACTTTTTGTTTCGGACCCAATGTGATTGGCTCAAGGATCATTCCCGATTCGTATTTTTTTACTTTCTCAACTTCGAAAGCTTGGTTTTCGATCGGCAAATTCTTGTGGATGATCCCGACTCCTCCTTGCTGAGCTAACACGCGGGCCATTCGGTTTTCTGTAACAGTATCCATCGCCGAAGAGATGATCGGCATATTCAGGGTGATGCCTCTAGCGAATTCGGATTTCGTTGAAATCTCACTTGGGATCACTTCCGAGAATTGCGGAATCAAAAGGATATCGTCAAATGTGAGAGCCAAGTTCATCTCAATTGTCATTTCGAACTTCCTTTCGGGTTTTGCCCGTTCGAGTTTTGGTAATCCATCTGCACTAACTGGTTGTTCGCGTACCACTTCTTGTAATTCAAATAGTTGTCAGCCGACTTATCGAGGAACGCGAGTTCCTCCGGCTTAAGTTTACGAACAGCTTTCGCTGGACGACCAAGAATTAACCAGCCCTCTTCAAATTTAGAATTCTCAGTAACTAGTGAGCCAGCTCCGACAATACAACGTCGCGGGATATGCGCATGATCCATGATCGTCGTGCCCATACCGATCAAGCAGAGATCGTCGATCTTGCATCCGTGCATAATAACATTGTGTCCGACAGTTACGCGGTTACCGATCGTCGTGAAAGCTTTTTGATAAGTGCAATGAATGACGCTTCCATCTTGAATATTGGATTCATCGCCGATAACGATTGGCCCGACATCGCCCCTAACGACAGCATTAAACCAGATCGAGCAATCGCGCCCCATTTTCACTTGTCCGACGATTTGCGCAGAAGGTGCGATGTAGGTGTTTGGACCGATCTCCGGCACCCAATCCATTAACTTGAAAATCATGCGCTAATTTACATCACGTACTTGTGATTACGGAAGCCAATTTCCGGGCGAGATTGCATCCCTGCTGCGATGCCTAAAAGTTCAGCATCAAGCTCGCGGCTACGAGCGACGAAATCGGCGGGAGCGAAGAAGCGAGCACCTGAAGCCAGACAAAGCGACATCGCATCGTCGGCCCGCGCTTCGAGCTGTGTTAGCTTTTCATTACCTAAAAATTCTAAGCGAACATACTGATGGTGGCCTTTGATCCCGTCGAACACACAACGCTCCAGGCGGAGCTGAAACGTCTTCATGATCTGGAATGCAACAGAGTGTGCCGCATACGCCTGGTGGGCAACTTCGTTCATCGCAAAGCTGATATCAACTGGATTCACCCACACTGGGAGAATCACGTTCCCGGTGACATCTTTTAAGATGAGGACGGGTCTGCGATCTTCTGTCCCCATAGTCATTCCGAAAACAAATAACTCAATAAGCTCGTTCTTCACGGGAGTTTGAATGGAACGCACTTTGGCTTTTATTTTTACAGTTGAACGATGAACGGTCATGCGTGGGCGACACCTAGCATTTCAGCACGAAGAACGACTGGAAACGCTTTCAGAACTTTCACATTCACAAACTGACCGACGTACGACATAGGCTCCGTACCTTCATGAGGTAAGAAATGGACGAGCTTGTTTTGAGTGGTACGACCCACAAGATGGTTGTCGTCAGATCGATACTTCTCAACCAACACTTCAAGTTCAGCACCATCCCATTGTTTTGCCATTTCAAAAGAAATTTCGCGTTGCAGATCAATCAGCTCCTGCAGGCGGCGAGATTTAGTGGCCTCATCGACATGCGCTTCAAACTTCGCAGCTTTTGTAAATGGTCGAGAGCTGTACGCAAACGGGAAGATATTCTCGAAGCCAACTTCACGTACAACTTTAAGTGTATCTTGAAACTGCTCTTCAGTTTCACCAGGGAAACCCACGATGATATCAGTAGAAAGCGCGACACCTGGAATACCATCGCGAATCATTTTTACTTTTGCAAAATACTCTTCCTGCGAATATCCACGGTTCATTTGCGCTAAGACTTCGGTGTTGCCGGACTGAAGTGGCAAATGAACGAAATCGCAAATTTTATGGCGATACTTCTGGCTTAAGTCGATTAGCTCTTGGTTAAAATCCTTAGGGTGCGGAGATGTATATCGGATGCGTCTTAAGTCGGTTTGCTCGACAACCGCAGTAAGAAGGTCCGTGAAATTTGCGCCACATTCAGACTTATATGAATTTACGTTTTGACCGAGAAGAGTGACTTCTTTAACTCCCCGTTTTGTCAATGCCTGAAGATCGCCAAGGATCTCTTTGAGGTTTCGATTACGCTCGCGACCTCGAGTGAACGGCACGATACAGAATGAACAGAAATTATCGCAACCTTTCATGATGTTCACGAATGCTGTCACGCCAGGATTTCGGATCAGTGTTTCAGTTGCGTATGGCTTTTCATTTTCAAAGCGAGCTGAAACATGCTTCACATTCGTTTCGATAACGTCGCGAACAAGATTCGGGAGTTGATCAATCTGATCAGTTCCAAATACAAAATCTAGAACAGGAGCAATCTTTAGAAGATTTCCTTTTTCCTGTTGGCCAACGCAACCGCCAACACCAACTTTCAGGTTCGGATTTTTCAATTTCAGTTTTTTGTAGCGGCCGAGTTCGCTAACGACTTTGTGAACAGGTTTTTCGCGAACAGAACACGCGTTGATAATGATCAGGCTCGCTTTTTCGGGAGCATCAACGGGGATGTAGTTCGACATCTCAAGCAGCGAAAGCATCCGCTCGGTGTCATTGACGTTCATCTGGCACCCGTAAGTGCTGATGTAGACCCCTTGTCCTTTGCCGATATCCTGTAGCAACGTGAAGTTCCTTATTCACCGCTCGGCTTTGAAAAAGTGAACTATTTTCAAAGACTTCGCGGTTGTTTCAAAAGTGAAATGGAGGTATAAACTGCACACTTTTTGCTGTCAATTTATCTCGGGAATTTGAAATCTTAAGTCGGAAAGGTACTAACCAAATGAAACCTCGCCTGCCAACTAGCGCTAAATGGACTCCCTTTCCGAAGGAATTCTCCGAGAAAATCATTCAAGTTATGAGCGAAAACTTCGCTGAGCAATGCACGCGTGGTGAGTTCACAGTCGATGGCCGCATCTACCCTCAAGAAATCCTACTTCGCGTTGGATACATTGAGCGCAATCGCCTTAAGCAGGACAACTTCGAAGCCTCATCCGAGTACACGATGGCGACGCCTGAGCAGTCGGCTCAGAAGACCATCTTTTCTTGTCTCGACGCGATCGGCAGCTCGTTTGATGAACTTTTCCACACCCGAACAGAAGGCGAAGATCTAGAACTACCAGTGGAATGGGAAGCCTACGATTTTGAAGGTGATATCGTTTGGATGCAATATTCGACGGTAAACACAAAACTTGAAGAAGAAGCGGATCGTTTGCTCAATAGCTTCGGCGAAGACAATCTTGTTCGCGAAGATTCGGACAGCGAAGACGCACTTTCGCGCGCCATCATTGATGCAGAATTAGCTCATGATGTTCAGAAAGAGATTCGTAAAGGCGTAAAGCTCAACTGATATCAGATATCTCGATATCTGATATCCGATATCTGACGATTAGAAGCCTTCTTCATCTCGTTCACTCGCACCTTCGCCCGTGTGTCCACGAACTTCGTCGAGATAAGACTGCGCTTCATCTTCGTATTCGGAATCGACTCCTGATTCGTCGATTTCAAGTTCGGCGATTGCAGCAGTAAAGTCTTTCTCAGTGCGAAGATCCTTGCGGAGCATTTCCAAATATTTATCTGGGTAACGAGCCGTTAGGTCTTCGATATAGCGCTCAAGCTTTCCTTCCGTAAGGATTTCTTTGCGCACTTGGATCTTCTTCCAGAACAAAAGGTAGTGATAGCGGCAGTAAGCGTCGACCATTGCAATTTGGTCGCAGTCTTTTGTGCGGCAATATCTGCGCCCTTCAGCGTCGGTAAGATAGACTTCCGCCTCTTCGTAGATTTCTTCCTGTGCGGGAGCTTCAGGCTCAATGGCCTTTACTGGCTCAACCGCTTTTTTTGCTTTTGGCTCTTTTGGAGGTTTCGGCTGCTTCGCCTCTTTAACTTTCGGCGCTAGCGCCTTGGCAACAACCTTCTCAACAGTCTTCTCAACCTTGCCGACTGCCTTTTTGACAGTTGCTAAAGCTTTCTTTGCTTTTGGCTCAACTTTTTTTACGAGCTTCTTAGCAACGGCTTTTGGCGCGGCTTTTTTTGTCGGCTGTTTTTGAGGCGCTTTCGGGGCCGCTTTCTTGGCAGCCTTTACTGGCGATGATTTTTTCTTTGTAAGACTAGCTTTTTTTGCAGCGCGGCTCGTCGCCGGCTTTTTGGCTTTTTTCATAGGGAGTCATGCTTGCGGCAAGAGCGCCCTTGAGTCAACAAAATCGTTGAACGTGCGCTCTTCGTAGCAACGCTTAAAACACCCGCACGTTTCCGGTTTTAGTTTTTACGATTACGCTGCCATTGCCGCCGCCATTTAAGCGACCGGCAAGGACCTTATTGGCACCTTGCTTGGAACTGGCGAGATCGCCAGGTGCGGTTAAATTCCCCTCTTCTGATTGAAGTCGTACTGTGGGGGATGCGCCTGGAGAAATATCAAGGCTAACGCCGCCCTCCTGGCTTTCGATGTTCACTTCGGGCTCACCTGAAATTTTAGCGATGAGCGAACCGTTATCGAGTTTGCCGCGCAAGCTGCCTGTTAAATCTTGAAGATTCAAAGTCCCTCGGCCTACCTGAAAATCAACTGATCCGCCAATCTTAGCGGCCATAGTTTGGCCTGAGAAGGTTGTGACTTGAAGGTTTCCTTTAACTGTTGTGACGCTGGTTTCGCCGGCAAAGTTATCAAGAGTCGTGTCTCCTTCGATACCTGTTGCGATCACTTTTGGATTAAAACCATCGACTTCGACGCGACCTTTGTGTGTATCAATCCGAACTTCACCGCGCTGAACTTGCGCTCGAAGCGATCCCTCGTTCTTTGCAAATTTAGTTTGTCCTTCGACCAATTGAACATGGATTGAATTCTTCCACCCACTGACATTCACAACGCCTTCGCGCTGTGCGATTTCAAGCGGCACGGCTGGAGCGTCGATTTCGAAATGCAGCTCGGGCATTGCACTTTTGATTTGCTGTTCCCATTCGTTTTTTCCGTCGGGCCCCTTCGCTTCAACGCGAACGATATTGCCTTCGCGTCGAACGGAAAATGTCCAGGAATCGAAATTACTTTCGGCAGCTCCCGTACCTGATTTTCGAACGCGAATGACGCCGTTGCCAGCCGCACCTTCCGCAGGTGAAAGTGCTGCGGAAATGCCGGGCATAAGCAATTTTGAATTCGGCGTGACCTTCACGCTGCCTTTAATGCTCACGATATTGAGGCGATCGCCTTCATGGAGCTGCAAAATAAAATCTTTATACTTCACGTCGCGTGCGTTGGCGTTCAGCGGCAGCAAGAGTGTGAACACAGAACAAAACAGAACGAGGAACTGCGAATTTGATTTCATATTTTTTGATCTCACTTTGATGAGCTAAGACTGTCAAGCTAGCGAAGCGAAGGCCATGTGAATTGACAAAAGAAACGAAGTCCGTAAATGTGCCCGGAAAGCTTTGGAGGCTCAAATGACGTCTGTTTTCATTACTGCCGCAGTCCGAACACCTATCGCCTGTTTTCAGGGCGCCTTCAGTGATTTGTCGGCACCAAAATTAGGTGCTGCGGCAATCAAAGAAGCTGTATCCCGATCCGGCATTTCGCCGGAGAAAATTGACGAAGTCATAATGGGTGAAGTTTTGACTGCAGGGGTAGGCCAAGCTCCTGCCCGCCAGGCCGCGATTTATGCTGGCCTTCCTCCTTCTGTCCCGTGCCTGACGATCAATAAAGTTTGTGGCTCAGGTCTTAAGGCAGTTATGTTAGCCGCGGATAATATTCTTCTCGGCAACACGCAGATTGCAGTCGCCGGCGGTCAAGAGAACATGACTCAAGCGCCTCACTTGCTCGCGCAGTCACGAGCAGGCTTTCGAATGGGAAATACGAATCTAACTGATTCGATGATTACCGATGGACTTTGGGATCCCTACAACAACTGGCACATGGGTGTGGCTGCAGAACTTTGCGTGAAAGAAAATTCTTTTACTCGCGAAGCGCAAGACGCATTTGCAGTTGAAAGCTACACTCGCGCGCAAAAAGCGTTGAAAGATGGAACGTTCAAGAATGAAATCGTCCCCGTTGAAGTTACGACTCGCAAAGGGACGGTCACAATCGATACCGATGAAGAACCAACCAAAACTGATTTCGCAAAAATTCCTGGCCTGAAGCCAGCATTCGATAAAGCTGGCACAATCACAGCTGCAAACGCGTCGAAGCTCAATGATGGCGCTGCAGCTTTGGTGTTGATGTCAGATGCCGCAGTGAAGTCGACTGGAGCAAAACCACTCGCGCGGATCGTTGCGCATGGAACATTTGCGCAAGATCCAAAATGGTTCACAACTGCACCTGCGGGCGCAATCAAAAAAGCTGTGCAAAAAGCTGGACTCAATATTAACGACATCGATCTTTTCGAGATCAATGAAGCGTTTTCTGCAGTCACTATGGTAGCGATGAAGGATCTTGAAATTCCACACTCAAAAGTGAATGTTCACGGCGGTGCCGTTGCTCTTGGCCATCCGATTGGAGCAAGTGGTGCTCGTATACTTACGACTCTCACGCACGCGCTCCACAAGCATAATAAACGCTACGGCTTAGCAACACTTTGTATTGGTGGCGGCGAAGCGGTCGCAGTTATTATCGAACGCGTATGAATTTTAGCAAAGTTTATCCAGATGCAAAGAGTGCGCTTCAAGGGATCACGAGTGACATGACGGTCCTGGTTGGTGGCTTTGGTCTCTGCGGAATTCCGGAAAATTTAATTCTCGCACTTCGCGAATCAGGGGCAAAAGGCCTGACTTGTGTTTCCAACAATGCAGGCGTTGATGATTTTGGTCTTGGACTGTTGCTTCACACCCGTCAGATAAAAAAAATGATTTCAAGTTACGTCGGCGAAAACGCAACGTTCGAAAAGCAATTCTTAAGTGGCGAGCTCGATGTCGAGCTTTGTCCGCAAGGAACACTTGCCGAACGTTTGCGCGCAGGTGGCGCTGGGATTCCTGCGTTTTTTACTCCAACTGGTGTTGGCACTAAAGTCGCCGAAGGAAAAGAAGTTCGCGATTTTGAAGGCCGCAAGTACGTCATGGAGCGCGGAATTACAGGCGACTTCGCTCTCGTAAAAGCCTGGAAGGGCGATAAGTTTGGAAACCTCGTCTACCGTAAAACCGCGCGCAACTTCAACCCGATGATTGCAACGGCTGGAAAGATCACGATCGCTGAAGTTGAAGAACTTGTTGAAGTTGGTGAGCTTGAGCCCGATCAAGTCCACACTCCGGGAATTTTTGTTCAACGTATCATTCAAGGTCCAAGCTACGAGAAGCGAATCGAACAGCGCACAGTCTCGAAAGGTTGATTGCTTATGCCTCTTACTCGTGAACAAATCGCCAAACGCATCTCCCAAGAAGTTCGAGCTGGCTTTGTTGTTAATCTCGGTATTGGCATTCCAACTTTGGTTGCGAACTACCTTGATGTGTCTTCTGGAGTTATGTTGCAGAGTGAAAACGGACTGCTTGGTCTAGGTCCTTTTCCCAGAGAAAATGACATCGACCCGGATCTGATCAATGCCGGTAAACAAACCGTTACCGCCCTTCCGGGTGCGAGCTTTTTTTCAAGTGCAGATAGTTTTGGGATGATTCGCGGAGGTCACGTCGACCTAACAGTTCTGGGTGCAATGCAAGTTGATCAAGGTGGCTCGATTGCCAACTGGATGATCCCAGGCAAGATGGTAAAGGGCATGGGAGGCGCTATGGATCTCGTAGCCGGCGCAAAACGAGTCGTCGTCGCCATGGAACATGTCGCAAAGGACGGAAGTCACAAGTTGCTTGAACGCTGCACGCTACCCCTCACCGGAGTTGGAGTCATTCAGCGGATTGTTACCGATTATGGCGTCCTGGACCCGATCGGAAACGGTTTTCTACTTTTAGAGTATGCCCCAGACCTCTCGCCAGATGATGTGATCAAAGCGACCGGAGCAAGAGTAGAGCTTGCGCCTGACGCAAAACCCATGAAAACTTAAGGGTATAGGCAGTTTTAACATCGTAGAATAAACACTGAAGCCAACCCGAGGTCTGATTGAGCGGTCCCAAGACCCTTAAAAAGAACGAAATACTTTTCCGAGAAAACGATCCGTCGGATGCGATGTATGTCATTAAATCCGGTCGTCTCGCCGTAACCAAAATTAAGGGTGAATCCGAAATCGTTCTAGCCGAACTTGGGCCGGGCGATATGATCGGAGAAATGGCTTTCTTTGATAACAAGCCACGTTCCGCTGGTGCTCGCGCGCTTCAAGACACCGTAATTATCGAACTCCCTTTCAAGGCGTTGAACGCGCAATTTAAAGCGTTTCCTGAATGGTTAAAGGCCGTCGTTCGCGCCGTGAATAACCATTTACGAAACGCCAACAAGAAAATTAAAGAACTCGAGAAGAGCGCCGAAGAAGAAAAACAATTCTTCGTGCCTCTCATGATCACGAAACTACTTGCGATTTTTTGTGCAGTCGCTGAGCGATACGGTGAACCTGATCCAGCTGGTGGAATTTCTGTTCCGCCAGGTACTCTTCGCCGTTGGACAATTCAAGTATTCCAGGCACCAACTAATAAAATGCAGAAGCTCAACGAGGTTCTGCAAGCGCTGGGTTACCTTAAAATGGAAGACCTCGGCGAAGGCAGAATGAAAATCGTCGTGAATAACCTCGATTTATTATTCGGACTCACCGACTATTACACGGATTATCTATTCAAAGATGAAGCAAAGCGCGTAGGCCTTGAAGAAAAAGAAATGAAAGTCGCTCGCGGAATGATCTTCTATGCTGAAAAAACTCCCCCGAACGATAAGGGCAAAATCAAACTGAATCTCACGCAGATTCAGCAAGACTCTATGCGAGATCTTGGTTTCGTTTTGTACGTTGATGATGTGAATTCAATGATCGAAAAAGGTTTGCTCTCAGATAAAATGTCAGAAGAAGGCAAACTCATGGTCTTTGCTGAGCTCGATCGCCTAAAGGAACTCTACCCTTATTGGGAAATCTTGCACGCTCTGAAGAACGTTCCTACGCGGGATTGATCCGGGCGTTAGCCCAACAATAGATGAAATTGCCAATGGGTTTGTGAATTGGGCAATTAGGTTCTCGCGGACCTAGTTCGTTGCTGATGCCGTGTACTCGCGCTGCATCGGCACGCTCTGTCCGACGGTCCGTGAGTATATAATTTCCCAATTCACAAACCCAATTCCGCTTTCATCCAAAGTCGCGCAAGCGCCGCATCCGAAGGTGTCAGGCTCCCTTTGCGGAAGCTACACGTTAAAACCTGTGAATTGATGGCTTAGTTTGTCCAGCCGAAATGCGAACTGACGGACAAACCACACTTGCTTGCTCCAAAACACATTTACTCGCCCCAAACCATCATTCGTCCGCCAGATAAAATTCGCCGCGTGGGCCTTGCCGATGTTTCTTTGTTAGTAGGCCCAT
>JANOUF010000447.1:0-7453 GCA_031416685.1 Bdellovibrionales bacterium | reverse complement strand
ATTCGCAATCCCTCAGGCGTGATGATGTTGTAGTGAACGTGATCGTAGTAATTACCCCAATCAACGACTTTGCCGATCTTAGTTCCGGCTTCGATACGAACGCGACCTTTGTTTAACGCCGCAACTGTTTCTTGGGGAAGTGTTTTGCGATCAACATGATGAAACTCAAAACGCAATCCTTCATCGGTTACGATCGCGAGCTCGAAGTACATTTCCTGGCCCGGATTTGGCCACGGGATCCACTGCTTTGTCATAGAACCGTCTGAATTTCCTGTGTAACCGTAGTGGCCACCTTCAAGCCAACCCGAAACGGGAGTCGTAATCCAATATTGATCTTTTGAAAGAAGATCGTCGCCACCGTGATAGTAAACAAAACCGTAGTTTTGAAACTGAATCATGCTGTTGCCAATTGGTTCGTTGTTATCAAGAAACGGAACCGGCCACGGTAAACTATTTCGGCGACGTAAAAGTTTGGAGTAATTCAATCGGCCCTTAACTGGGTAATCTTTTTTGAACTCAGAAAACGGACGATACCCGAGCCTGCGAAGTTCGTGCATGGGGCGAACGTTTTCATCGGCGTGAGCAGTGATCGCAAAGGTTCCAAAAAACACGAATGCGCTGACGATTAAAACTGCCAATTTCATCGGACCCCCAAGAATGCGCCGATCTTAAAGATGGCTCCCCTAAAGGGCACGCAAGATTTCGTTTAGAAGGAGAATTGTGAAAAATTGCCGTTATAAAGGGCTTGCCTCGCGGCGCGGCAACCCCACAGAACCCTCGTCGATGCGCTCTATTTGGGACTGATTACCCTTCGTAATAAGCGCATGAAGCTCAATCGATAATAGGGACAAGCCAACTCGTCGAGAGCCACAGCTTCAGCACTAAAACGAGACACTCATTTTTAGACGATTTCTCCTCCTAAATTAGAGGTTAAATTTCGTTTCCACCTCTCTTAAAGGTCGGTCGTTCGACCGATAGTTAAGTTGGGGGCAATCTAATGCGTAAAGTTCTTCACAACGTATCGGCCAAACTTACAGCGGCACAGCTAGGTGTTGAGTTGGTACTTGAGAAAGCGGCCGGTGGCGCTATTTTAGATGCAAGCGACATGAACTCACTTCGACTTGCTTTGAAAGCAATGGAAGAAGCTGGCGGACTCATTCTTGAAGAGCGAGAGTTAGGTCGCACGCAAACTGCCGAAAAACCCAAACTCAGTGTAGATGGCCGAAAATCGATATTGATCGTTGATGATGATGAAATGGTTCGCGAAGTGATCGTCAACATTTTCAGAAATGCAGGCTATGTTGTTTACGATGTTGGAAGTGGTCGCGAGGCCATCGACATCATCGCTAATGCCGAAGTGGATATCGTACTCACCGATTTAAAAATGCCGGGGCTTACCGGCAATGATGTCGCCAAAGAAATCCGCGCGCTTAATCACAAACAGCCTACACTTTGCTTGATGAGTGGCGATGCGAACGAACTTAGACACCTTCAATACAAAGTTAACGCTGATGGTATCGTGCAAAAGCCTTTTAGTGCGCAAGTGATCCTTAATGCAGTTTCCGACGCTGCAGACACTGAGAGCAAAACTGGCGCTGCTTAATTGCTTCCGACTAGACTTCGGGCCAATTCACTTAAGGCCAGTTCACTTCACTCCTTTCACAACCGATAAGAACCTATGATTTCGAACTTTGAATTCGTGCAAATTCTCGCTCCCGTGCTCGCCTACAGCACTCTCTGCGGAGCCATCGTTGGTTTTGAGCGTGGTCGTCGCGGTTCAGCTGCAGGAATGAAGACGCAAGTTTTTATCTGCACAGGCTCAGCTCTCTTCACAGTTTGTTCTTCAGTACTGGTAGCAGATCAAGGAAGTGGTGACGCCGGCCGTATGATTGCACAGATCGTATCGGGCGTTGGTTTCTTAGGTGCCGGCACAATCATGGCGCGTGATCGCATCATCGGTCTTACGACTGCCGCGATTATTTGGGTGATGGCTTCACTTGGTGTGATGGTTGGAATTGGGTATGGCCCTGCTGCACTGCTAGTTGCGGTTGGAATGGTCGTATCGATCGAAGTCATTACTCAGATTGAAAAACGATTCGTGAACCCGCACGCTCACTCGCTTGACCGAAGACAAAGTCCTCAGCTCCATTTGATTCCGCAAGATCAACACAAAGACGACGAGCACAAAGCCAGCTAACCAAAAGGTACTTGTTACCTTTTGGTTCAGCGATGCGTTACCAAAAGGTAACAAGTACCTTTTGGCGAAAAAAAACCGCCGACTCTTTCGAGCCGACGGCACCCCATTCAGCGTAACAGTATTGATCGCGCATCAGCTGTCACTCACTGAAAACATAGCCACAGTACATGAACCATGCGCCGCAGCTCCAATGCGTTTATCACAAGTTATTCCCCGCTTTTCGCATAGCTAAAATAACTAGCTAAAATTAATGAGAGATTTCAAGTAGAAGGGCCCTCGGATGAGCCCTTTTGACTAACGTGCGCAGTCCGTGCGAACTGAGCTCGTGAACTTCATCTTCGTATGTTCTGATCGCATACCGTAATCGATTTCTTGGTAGCGGCGGTAAACGACACTCTTTACTTCTGAGGCGCTGACGGTGACGACATACTCCGTGATCGTGTGGTGATCGATGCCGGTGCGATCATAGGTAGTTATTTGAGCTTCAGTTAGTGTTGGGAGAAGATCTTGCGGAATCTCTAGGATGATTTGATTCTGAGTGTATGTGTCTACCCATGAGCGAACCTGGCGACCACTGATTGCTGCAGTCGGCATCAAACCTAATGTTCCAACTTTTACCCAAACCGCTTGGCCCTGGATATTGAGAGTGATGTTGTCGATGCACTTGCGCTTCTTAGCTAGTGATTGAGGACTTAGGCCAAGAATAGCAAGAATCGTTACAGCCAAAACTATGAGCTTCATAGGACATCTCCTCCAGAGGGTTACTTCTATACAGTATAGCAACCGCGGTGCCAAGAGACGGCACCGACTTGAAAACACCACATGGTCATATAGCCCCAACTACGCCTCAGGTTCAACTGAAGCTCGCATCAGGGTTGCAGAATTTCAGCACTGATACAGAATCCAATGCTTTTCTTTAAGGAGATAAAATGAAAATGCCACTACTCGCTTTAGCGGCCTGCCTCGCAACTGCGACCAGCGCTCAAGCAAAAAACTCAATGATCATCCAAGGTAATCAATTGGTTGAAGCAAAAGCTCAGCTCGCGACAGCGGCTCAGCGTTTGATCATGATCAATATGATGGAGAAAATCGACTACGCAAAAGCCGATAACCTCCGTCAATCTAGCCCGATCAGCTGTAAAACGGATTACGTTCCGTACGGCAACCCTGCTTATATGCAGATCTGTTCAATGGAACTTAGCTCTGACCGAAGCACTTTCAAAGTGACAGCGCGAATGATCACTCGCGGAACTAAAAAAGGTCTCGCTGAGCAAGGCCGTTTCGGTACTTCGATGCCAACTGAAATGAAAATGGAACTTATGAAGGGCTGTTTGATTCCGCACCTTCTCGTTGTAAACGCTCAGAACAACCAACCGGTTGTGAACGAGATCGCATACAAGTGCGATAACTATACAATCGATATCGATTAATTCTTTTAGCGTAAATTCAAACATAAAAAACCCGGGCTGCTGATACAGCCCGGGTTTTTTATTTGCTGTTCAGGAATTCAAGTATACGGGTCGACAGGTATACCTGAATTCTGGAATCTATTCGGACTGAGCGTCGATTTCGTTTTACAAACGCAAAAGGCGCTCGGATTTCTCCAAGCGCCTTAATCAAATTTAATTTTTATAGAATTACTGGCACATTACTGTTCGGCCTGTAGAGACTTCCGTCATTACATAGCCTGAACAGTTGTAGCCGTAACACTGACCGACGCGACCCATGTAAGCGAATGTGCCGTAACACATGCTAACTCCGCCGCCGCCGCCGAAGCCGATTTGACCGTAAATGCCGCCGCCGAAGCCGCCGCCGTACGATCCGCCACCGTATTGACTACCGCCGTATTGGTTACCACCATACTGGTTGCCGTAGCCGCCGCCATACTGATTTTGCGATTGGCAGTAAGACTGAGCAACTTGTTGGCCCGTCGATGTTTGAACGCAAGTGGATCCGTTCCACTGGTAAATCCCTTGCCCATTTCCATAGGTAGGATTCGTGTTGTTATTCTTCTTGCTGCATCCGAATGCAGTAAGCGCCATCATAAATACGACCATGAACTTGATTTGTTTTTTCATATCGAGCCTCTTTTCCACAAGAGCCTCTAGAGCACGGCCTGTGCCAATATGAGGAAACCCCAGTAAATACACAGAACCGCTCCGGTAACCCGTAAAAACCTCAACTGTTTACCCCCCAAAACCCTGTCGAACTCCAAACACACAGCGCCGCAAAAGGGCGCCCGGCGCACCGTTTGGGTTGAGAATGAAAAAGGAGCCGCGAGGGGCTCCTTTTTTGGACTCTATATAGATAGGAAGCTTTATTTGGTGGCGGCTTCGTATTGGGCGCGGAGGTCGGCGAGTTGGGCGTCGAGCGAAGCGACGACGGCGTCGGATGCGGCTTTTGCGTCGAGGTATGGCTGGATTTGGATTTTCAGCTCTGCTACCCGCGCAGTTGAACGATCAAGAAGGGCGCGCTTATCAGCAAGCACCGCTTCAAGGCGAGGCTGCTCAGTTTTTGCAAACTCTATGATCTGAACAAGCTCTCGCTCACGAGCAACGACATTTGAAAGCGTGCGAGCTTTTTGGTTGTAGTCGATGGTCGCGCTGTCGAGGTTCGACTTTTTAGAATCCCAATCCGTACGCGCTTTAAATTCAGCAAGCTCACGAGCGCGAGCCGATACATCGCCACGCTGACGGTACATCAAGTTCTCAAGCGAACGCTCCTGCGAACGTTGGCTCGATAAGAGACTACGGCGCGAAGGCAACTCATAATTCATGATTGTATTTACGCGGTTGTTTGCTTCAAGCAAGCGGCTCTCAAGACTGTCACGAAGGTTACGTGTTTGACGTTCGTCATCGCGCAATTCGTCTTCGATCCTGTCGATCTTCTTATTGATAGACTTGTTTACCTTCTCCAAAATTTCTTGACGGCGCTCGAGTTCATTACGAGATGAGCGCGCTTGCTCTTGCGCCAAGTTCACGGCGATTTTTGCCGAGTTCACTGCCGAGAGTTCACTTTCGCAAGCACTGCCCGGAGTTGCTTGGCACTGCTTCAACGCAGCTTCTGCCCGGCTCAAGTCACCTCGGCGATTGATCAAATCGGATTCGAAGCGATTCACTTCAGGTCGTTGTGAATCAACATCACGAACGGCTTGATCATAAGTGATCATTGTTCCATTTACGTTTTGCGGGAGACGACGCTCGCGAGCAAGTTCACCCTGCTTGTCGAAACGACGAAGAGCGTTTTCTGCGCGCTGATGCGCACTGCGAGCAATGCTCAAGTCATAGCTGATTTGCGGAATACGGCGATGCAAATCGCTGACTTCATTTTCAAGGTCACGGATCTCGATTTCGCTCTTGCTGATCTCTTTACGAACTTGAGAAAGCTGCATCTCCGTTTGATAAAGATCTTCTTGCGCGCGCTCTAAACTATCGGTGCGCATTTCATACTCACCACGGATGGGCGCAACGATAGCTTCCATACGTTCCATGTGAGCTTTTGCAGCCTCAGCAATCCGTTGAAGCACCGGAATTTCAGAACGGCGCTTTGGCAGTTCAACTTCCGCAGCAGCACGCAGGTCAACTTGCGTTTTAATTTGTGAAAGAAGAGTTGGAATAGTTCGAGCGGTAAGCTCTTTAATCAAAACGTTTGTCTGATCGTACTCATCAGCAGCAGCCTGATAACGCTTACGGATCTCGGCAAGCTCAGCGCGGCTTGCGCGTTTATCGAGGTGAAGCTTTAAACCATTCATAAATGTCGAGCGCATGATTTTTGCGTTCTCAACAGTTAAACGACTGATGTCAGCCTCAATAGCGCGCGAGAAAAAGTCAGCTTCGTAATTAGCATTGGAAGCGCCGATATTTTCTAAGCACTGCGCTTTCAACTCGCCGATCATTGTCGCTAAGCCTTTTGTTGAAAACGAGAACCGTGTGTTCCCTGCTCCACCAACAGAGGCTGCATCTAATTGCTTCGTTGAAGTCATGATCTTAATGAAGTTAGAAGTGTCTTGCGGAATCATCCAGTAGGTCGCGCCATCTTGAGCGACATTGATCGCCGCGAATTTTCCAGAAGCCTGATTATTCTCATCGTTTCTGAGGGTATAGCCAGCGTGAGCGGATTGCTTTTTATCTGTGCGAATCATGATCTCGATGAGATTTCGTGCACCTTTTTTACTGATAACCTGAAGAGTTCCATATTCGCCGCGGATATTGCCGATCGACTTCGCGTGCGCAACGCACACACCGCTGCTGGTTTCCGTGAGAGTCCAATCTTTATCCTTCGCGAGAACGCGATCCGCGAAAGCATTAGATGCCGAAAGAGTTGCGACCGTCATGATGAGAGCTGCTAATTTAGTCATTTAAAATCCTACCTTTTAAGATCGAGCCATAAACACAAGAGCTTCTACCAAGTGGGGCATCAGGTAGCCAATGCGAAATGAGCAACTTAATACGGTATTTTTGAATAAAGACGCGAAAGTCTGCCGCAGGCAGCGGAGCCGCGCTCACAACGCGGCGAGGTTTCGCGTCATGGAAGAGTTTCAAAAGGTACTTGTTACCTTTTGGGGCACGGGTTTTTTCCATGGATGGAAAAAACAAACCCGGCATCCATTCATAGATGCCGGGTCCAAATTTTCCGTCGCTAGACGAGAAACTTAATCGAGAAACTTAATCTAATTTATTACTTAAGATGTTTTGAAACGAGCTTAGTCATTTCGAACATGTTTACAGTACCTTTGCCGAATACAGCCTTAAGCTTCGCATCAGCATTGATATTGCGGCGGTTCTTCTTATCTTGAAGGTCGTTTTTCTTGATGTACTGCCAAAGTTTTTTAACAACTTCAGTGCGTGGAACGGATTTAGTTCCGATAACTTCGCCAAGCGCTGCACTGATAGTGAGCGGCTTCATGAATGCAGCTGAAGGCTTGCGTTTAGTGCCGCCAGCTTTCTTTGTAGCTGTTTTTTTAGTAGCAGCTTTTTTCGTTGCCTTCTTCTTCGTAGCTTTTTTCTTAGCCATTAATAGGCTCCCTTCGTAATTGGATTAACCAAATTGTGATTGAATCACATAGAGAGCCTGTCATCACTCTGGGGACTCACGCAACAACTAAATTTAAGGAAAATGAAAAAAGTTGAGATTTGCTCTCGGGAAAAGGTCGTTTTTCGAGGGAAAATGCCGAATTTTAGGTCTCCGACCCCCATTTTCCCCTATGAAATGCCGATTTTCCCCTCGGGAAATGAGCAGTCGATCCTACAACCGGCC
>JANOUF010000446.1:0-3479 GCA_031416685.1 Bdellovibrionales bacterium | reverse complement strand
GCGCAATAAAGCCTGGCGCAGGTGTGAAGTTAAAGAACCTTTCGCTGTCGTACTTCCAACCCAGAGATCGCGACCACAGTTCTGCCAAATACACGCTACCAGCCGCTATGCGATCAATAATCATCGCACGGTAGGCAGCCTTGGCGCGCTTCATGTCGGTTCTCCCAATGCGCTTATCAATCTTTAGAAGTTCAGCAATAGATTTGTTGGATTCAACCGCAAGCTGTTGCAAAAGTTCAGTTGAGGTCTTTCCCGCTGCACTCAGTTTCAATGAGCGCGCTTTCTTGTAAGCCGCGTTTTCAACTTCGCCGGGATCAAATTCATCGACGACAACGTCTTCAAAGTAGGCGTGAATACCTTTTTGATTCGTGAGTTGACCGTCGTAATTTTCAGTTACGTGAAGCGGTTGTGCGAGGTCGCCCACATAGTGGGCCATGGAGCCTGCAACAATGAGCCACTCATTCTGTAGCTCAAGGCGCTTTTCTTTTAGGAGATCCGACTTTTTAAGTTCGGTTGCAATTAAATCTAGCTTCGTCATGAACTCGCGGATGCGCCAAAAAGAACGGCCAGCTTTGATATCTAGATTAGGGAAGGTCCGAGTAAACTCTGCGCGATCCATCGCAAGTGCTTTTGTGAGCGGCATCGTTTTAACTGCGCGCTCAAAAATTTCCATGTCCATAAAGTGTTCGGTTGATTCTTGCTTATATGTTTCAGGCTTTTTCCAGATGAGATCGGGTACGTTTGCAAAGTACCCGAGGTCGAAGGCGCGATCTTTCGCAATTTCCGCGCCGACAACTTTTCTCTCAACTAGAATTTGTGCTGCGACTTCAGCAACGGCCGCGTGGCCACGACGACCCCAAGCGTTCGCGTCAGCTGATAAGCCGACTGATAGTCCGACGGATAAAAACACAAGCGAGAGGCGAGCTAGAATTTTCATATTAACCCCAGATTAAGGCTGAGACGCTCAAAAGTTTTAAGAACTGCCGGTTCGTCAGACGGAAGTGTTTCTACGACATCAAAAAGTTCTATTGCGATCTGATTGTAAGGTGGCACTGGGAGTCCGCGGTTTTCGAGCATTTGTTGAATGTAGCGAATACTTCTGTCGACGAGCTTATTGTTACTCGATTTTACCCACAACATGACGTTGCCTTCAAAGCGTCCCATCCGTCCCATAACTAAAGTGGAACTGGCATTGAGCAAAAGTTTTAAAAACAAATGTTCCGTCAACAGGCTTGGTGGCCGCGTGAAGTTTGCAAAGTGATTTGCGAATTTAAACTCAAGCGAGTTGCCGTCGGCACTTCTCGCAATTGTATAAAGATTTTGTTTGCGACCTTTTAAATAGTCTTGCCTGCGGCTTGCAACACCTTCGGCAAAATTAAATCCATCAAGAATACGACCGCCGAAACGTTCAGCAAAACCGTCCCACTCAATCGCACGCGGTTCACGTAACAAAATCGCGTGCCACGCATCGCGAGCACTTTGTGCGCCAGGTACTTCTAAGTAAGTCCACGATGGACGTTCTAAATCTTGTTTGAAATTTATATTCTCAACAGCTGGAATGCTAAACGTAGGGGATCGTTCAGTTAAGTCGGTGAAAACTGAAATCGCGTGCTCACGAGAGAAGTGGAGACAAAACTCATTTGCAGCGTACACACGATTTTCTTCTTCAATAAATGGAACGAGCGACTCAAGATCAGCGGTTCTTATAATTTCAAACAACGTTTCGAGCTCAGTTGCCGGCGGCGGAGCGAAACCTGCAGCCGCAAACAATGCGCTACCACAGGCGAACATCTGCACGCTCGTCGCCTGAAGACGAGTCGAGCCGGTAACAGCCATCGGCCCGACAGTTAGATTTAATTTCACGATTTGTGGATTTTCAAGTACACGGCGCGATCGTTCAGCCGTACGAAGCAAAATTTCATCAGGGTTGCAGTATACGAACCACGGTTTAAGGCCACCAAGCTCTTGAGCTGCTCGCTCACAGGCGCCGATGACGAACGGCGTTTCGCCACCTTCGGTAATAGCTAAAAGCAAATCACCTTTTTCAAAACCGGCATCTTCAAGTTGTCGTGCGCCGAATTCCGGGTGGTCCTCAAAGTTTTCAATGGACCGAACCAAGGCATAGTCACCTCCGGCCATGAATGAGCGAACTCGATCTTTCATGTTTGGTGGCGCTTGCGCTCGCCACAAAGTTTCGATTGCGAGAGAAAGGCGACCGGTGGCGCCGCACCCGCAAAGGTAAATCCGCTTGCCACTTGCAAGAACATCTTGAAGATTTTCTTGCAAGCGCTCGATGCCCTTCATGTAGTGGCGAAGGTGCGAGTAAGCGTCCAGTTCAACTTCTGCAAAAACGGCCAACCCTATTGCGGGATCGTCTTTTGCTAGTTGTGAAAGTGTTTTTGTTTTCGTATGCGCTTGCTCTGTCGGTAGACCGCCAAGTTGAAACTCAACAGCTTTCTCAAGGTATGCGACTGCCTTTTCCCGAGCGCTCGGCGATAGGCGTGAGAGTTGAATCTTGTGCTCGGATTCCGGGTTCGACATCGCTCTCCAAGCTAGCGAAGCTGGGCTCGTCTGTCACTGCTAAAGCTTGCAGGAGCGTGCGATAGTGCTTTGAAATTCGGTCGACGTAATCGGTCGTTTGCGCTCGACGAATGGCGGCTGGTCCTGAGTTGTACGCTTGGATAAAACGCTCCGGGCCGGTGTAATCACGCAAATAGGCAAGGTAAGCCGCACCTAGTTCGACGTTGAGTTCTGGCCTAAATAGTTGATCAACATTTGGTGGCCGTCGATGTAGACGCCGCGCAACCCATTGTGCGGTTGTTAATCTCAATTGCATGAGTCCAACTTCGCCGTGACGTCCTCTCGCATCGGGCCGAACGCCGCTTTCCTGAATGATCATGGCTAACAAAAGTACGGGATCAAGCGCATGACGAGCAGCGGATGCGATTACAGAACTGGTGATCTCAAGTGCCAGAAACTTCTTCTCCGGACGAAGCCATTTTAAAGTTTCAAAGAATATAAGTTCACGCACAAGTTGCGGTCGACCCACGCTTGAACGAAGCGACGCAGGGATGTGCCCCGGCTGTGGAACGGACCAACTTTGTACTGAGAAAAGCAACGCAAGCGCGAGCAGTTTCATAGCGACCCACTCTGGCAGAAGCGAGTGCACTTAAGTAATGATGAACGATGATATAAAAAAATCTGCGCATGAGTGATCAAAATTCAACAGATTAAGCACAGGCTGTGCGTCGGTTGCGGGTGATCTGAGTGGCAACTATCAAGTACTAATCAGTGACGGGAGGCCACAGTGTTCGAGAATTTCCTGCACGCTAGAAAACTCAGTGAGAAGATTTGTGCCGGTTTGGAAATTGAGGATCATTGTGTTCAACCAGCAGCGTTCGTGAGTCCTCCGAAGTGGCATCTTGGGCACACAACTTGGTTCTTCGAAACATTTTGTCTCACTGGAGAGAAACCTTTTT
>JANOUF010000445.1:0-4528 GCA_031416685.1 Bdellovibrionales bacterium | reverse complement strand
TTTTAAAACACCGCTGCTTCAACGTTTACATTGCTGACAATGCCAAGCGCCGCTGCAAAGTTTTACTTCGTAAAGGTTTTAACATTGGTGGCTTTGATTACGTGAAGTGCGTGAATAAAAACTAGTAAGAGACCCAATCGGGTAGGAGTTTGAGCATGAAAACTTTATTGGTAGCTTTGATTGTTGCATTGGTTCCAACGATGTCGATGGCGGAAACGAAAGTGTCATGTTTCGCACACGCAAGTATTGGTGGCGATGATGTTGAGGTGTTCAGTAAGGTAGTTGATGCTGACCTGAAGTATGATTACGAAAATCCGGCAAATCCTTTAAACAAGCTTCTCGATGACTCGGCTTTGATTTTTCAAGCCTCACTAATCGGCAAGGTAACGAAGGGCAACCGCGAGTTAATACTAACTGCATTCCGAACGTCTACCACTAAGAACCTGCAAATCAGCGTCGTTTCACGAGTTAAGAATGCAGACGATTCTGTGAGCGTCCTTCGTAATCGTGCGTCCGGATCTGAAGATAAGGTTTTGCTACAATTGAAAATTGATGGCGAAGAACTTGAGCAGAAGATTAGCGTCTACGCAAAGTGCGAGAAGATTAAGTAGTATTGCAGATAATGCGGATACTATGGACATCCAAGCGGGACAGATTTTCGTAGCGAGTGCGTCGCAGAGGATTGCAGACTGGAGCGCTCGTGAAAATTCAAGACTACTCTTCGCTAAACGAATCGCGAATCGCCTTAATTGTTTGCTGAATATTTTTAAGATTCGCTGATGCCACGAAAATCGTATCGTCGCCAGCGATCGTTCCTAAAATTCCTGCAGGTTTTTTCTGATCTAAGTGGCGCGCGATTAACGACGCTGATCCAGCCACGGTGTTGATCACGATCATAAAACCATTGTGCTTAATATCTAAAACTAAATTTTCGAGAGTTCCATTCGATTGCGGAAGGGGAGCGTGAATTTCTTCTGGCAATCGATAGACAATGCGACCATCAGGATCGACCGCGCGAATCGCGCCCAATCGACGCAAGTCACGAGAAACCGTGCTTTGCGTGACCTTAAATTTTAATGACTTCAACTCCTCACGCAATTCGTCTTGCGTAGAGAGTTTTTCCTCACTGAGCAATCGTCGCAAAGCAGTCAGTCTATCTGGTGGATGCATTTGGAACATCTTTTCTTCCTTTAGTTTGTCATCAAACCCAGAAGCAACGCTTTCTGGACATGCAAACGGTTTTCACTCTGTTTAAAAAGAGCGGAGCGTGGATGATCGACCATCCCATCTGTAATTTCTTTGCCGCGAACAACGGGCATGCAATGCATAATTAATGCGTTCTCAGCTGCGTTCGCATAAAGCTTTTCGTTTAATTGATAAGGAGCAAAAGCTTTTTCGCGCTCAGCGCCTTCATCTTCCTGGCCCATGCTTGTCCAAACGTCGGTGTAAACCGCGTGCGCACCTTTGACAGCTGCATTCGGATCAACGTACGCCGTGATTTTTCCGCCGCCTTCTTTTGCGCGGACTTTTGCGTGTTTTACGATGAATGAGCTCGGCTCATATCCCTTAGGACATGCGTACGCGAGTTCCGCACCTAAAAACGGCGCAAGTAAAAGCAAACTATGAAGTACGTTGTTGCCGTCGCCAACATAAGCAAGCTTGATTCCTTTCAGCGTGCCGTACTCTTCCTTCAGTGTGAGAAGGTCCGCGAGTGCTTGGCACGGGTGGTGTGTATCACAAAGTCCGTTAACGAGAGGAATGCTCGCCTTCGACGCCATTCTCTCTAAGATAGAATGCTCGAATGTACGAATCATTGCTGCGTGCACGTAGCCTTCAAGCACGCGAATTGAATCCTCGGGCTCTTCGCTCTTGCGATTCGCCGAAGCTACTTCAATCACTTGTCCGCCGAGTTCTTCGACAGCCACGGTGAACGAAACACGAGTACGAAGCGATGGTTTATCAAAAACCAACGCGACATGTTTACCTGCGAGATCGGTCCGCATTTTTCCTTGCGCACGTTCTTTTTTAAGAGTGCCCGCCAAAGTTAAAATGCCCTCGAGCTCGCCATGATTTAACTCTGTTCCAGTCAAAACATTCTGCGCATTAAGCTTGTGCATAAGAAACCTCCTCTTCGCGCGCTTCTGCCGCACGAGAACGTCTGCGGCAGACGGTACCGACACCATGGTCGGTGAATAATTCTTCGATTAAACCGTGCTTGCGGCGCGCATTCAAAATATGAACGTCCGCGACACCGCGCTTAAGCGCGTGAATGATCGTACGAGTCTTCGCAAGCATTCCGCCTTTGACGACTTCAGATTCGATCAATCCTTCAAGCTCAGTCCCATCGACTTCTTGAATGAGTTTTCCTTCGCCGTCCAAGATTCCATCTTGATCGGTGAGGAAAAAAACTTTTTTCACACCTAGTGCTGTGGCAACTTTCACTGCGGCCCAATCGGCGTTGATGTTGTACGCACATCCGTCTTTGCCAAGGCCAATCGGTGCGATCACCGGAATTGTCGGCAGGCCGAACTCATCCTTGAGTCCAAGCACTGCTTCAATCAGTTCCGTTTGCACAGTCTCCACCGCGCCGACTTGTCCAAGTCGAGGATCTGCCACTTTGCAAAGTAAAGTTCTTCCGTCCGTTCCCGAAATCCCCGCGGCTTTAACGCCTGCAGAATTTAGGGTGCGAACGATTTTTCTATTCACTGTTCCGCACAACGTCGCTTCAATGACTTCCATCATCTCAGGCGTCGTTACTCGTTGGCCTTCAAAGAAGTCCCACGTGATTCCGCGGCGAGTGAGTTCCTCGTTGATCGCAGGTCCGCCACCGTGAACAAGCACGATCGAGATTCCAACCGAGCGAATGCGGATCAAGTCTTCGCAGATCGAGCGAACGAGTGAAGCGTCTTGCAGAGCCGCACCACCAAGCTTGATCAGAATAGTTGATCCTGCAAACCGCTGGACGTAATCCAAAGTCGCGATGACTTCGCGAGTTGCGGGTGCGCTACGTTGCTTTTTCATTAAGCCAATTCCTCCAACTAAGTTGGATACTCCGTATTGATCTCGACGTACTTCTTCGAGAAGTCGCAGCCCCAAGCAGTTGCTTCGCAGCTTCCCGCTTTGAGATCGATCTCAATATTTATCTGATCCGTTTTCAAAGCTGCTTTCACTTCGTCGCGGTTGTATACCGCTGGCATTCCATTTTCGAACAAAGTGAAACCCTGCATTTTCAAAACCATTTGATCGAGTAATGGTCCTGGAACTTGTTCTGCTCCCAAGCGCGCCAAAATTCTGCCCCAATTCGGATCTTCTCCGTGCATCGCCGTTTTTACGAGAGGAGAAAGAGTCACGCCACGAGCAGCTCTACGCGCAAGAACGAGATCAGGTGCGTGCGAAAGTTTAACTTCCACAAGTTTCGTTGCACCTTCTCCGTCCACTGCGATTGAGCGAGCTAAGAACTGAGACATTTCAGTCAGAGCATTTTTGAAAATCAAAAGATCTTCAACTGTCGTAAGCTCAACGCCGGAAGCACCGTTTGCCATCATGAAGCAGCAATCGTTTGTCGACATGTCGCCATCAACGCTGATCATGTTGAAAGATACGTTCACGGCTTCGGTGAGAAGCTCGTGCGCAAGCTCTTTATGAATCACAACGTCGGTGAGAAGGTAGCCGAGCATGGTCGCCATGTTCGGGTGAATCATCCCGGAACCTTTGCAGATTCCTGTGAGACGTACTTGTCCTCCGCTCAGATTCAAAACTGACGTCACAGCTTTCGGCACGAGATCAGTTGTGAGAATTGCTAGAGCAAAACTCTCAGCTGTATCGGTTGCGCGTTCACACAAGTTCGGCATCGCTTCAACGATTTTACCGATCTCCATTTGCTGACCAATCACTCCAGTCGAAGCCGTGAGTACCTGACGTGGCAAGCACGTCAGTTCCTTCGCAACAGCAAAAGCCATCGAACGGTTATTCGCCACACCTTCAGCGCCAGTCGCAGCGTTTGCTTGGCCACTGTTCGTAACGATTGCCATGATGTCGTCTGCGGGCAAAAGTTTTTGGCTATGCACAACACACGCAGCTTTGCATTGGTTCTGCGTGAACACACCAGCCGCAACCGAAGGGCGATCAGAAATAATCACGCCAAGATCTGGACGATATCGACGTACGCCGCAGTTTACGCCAGAGGCAGTAAAGCCAAGAGGTAATGGGGTTCTGTGAATTCCAGGTCCAGGTGTCATAATACACCCTCCATATCGACCAATCCTGTAGCTACAGGTGCGTCGAGTAGTTGGTTAAAATTCTCAACTGCTTGCGAGGCTGCGCCTTTGAGCAAGTTGTCGAGGGCAGAAAACAAAAACAATTTGTTACCTTTAACTTTGAATGCAAGGTGCACGCGTGCAGTTCCCACAACTTTTTTAATTGAAAGAAGTGGATCTGCGCCGCTCGCAGAAATTTCAGAAACACGCACGAGCGGATACCCTGCGTACGCATCCGCAAATGCTTTCGCAATTTTTGCTTGAGCGTTTTT
>JANOUF010000444.1:0-38360 GCA_031416685.1 Bdellovibrionales bacterium | reverse complement strand
GCGGAACAGCGTATTCCCGCTTCACCACTTTCGGTGAGCAAGCCATAAGATTTGTAATTGCGATGAGTATCAGTACCTTCTTCATCGTAGCTCCGCTTAGAAAAACAGTGTCAAAGAAAATTCGTGTAACATTCGGTGTTCAGTGTTGCGTCCTGCAAAGGTCTCGCTGAAATCGTAATTCACCATCAATGGCAAAAGTGCCTTACCTTTTAAGTAACTTTCGGTCGAACTGTACTCGAGACCCGCGCGATAACGCTGAGCTTGGCTTTCGGTATTTTTAGAAAGCAAATCATAGCGCCAACCGCGACCGCCCGAGAATGTATCTTGCGAGCGCTGGATGTGTTCGAGACCAAGTCCCGCACGGAAACCAGGAATTAACATTTTGTAGAAGAACGACCCGCCCACAGTGATTGTGTTACCAAGATCACGCCACAAGTTTTCTTTACGGTTTGCTGCCGGGAGACCGTCGTTTTCGTCAATCGGAACACGCATGACGGCCTGATCGGGAATCGTATAACGGTACTGAGCTTTCGCTGCGAACTGAAGATTTCGATCGTAATTGTGATTCACAACGAGAGACGGTTCAATCGCGGTCTCGCCAAACATATTTAAGTCGGTCAAATCATCCGGATCGTCCTTTGGCCCCGAGGGAACGTTGAACGTGGTCTTAGAAGTCACAACCCAATCTTTTGAATTCTTGAAGTTGTAGAGAGCGACAAGCTGAACATCGCCCGCGATTTGCTCGTCACGGTTTTGAAGTGGCTTGTAGCCTTTTTGCTCGAGCGACTGACTTACCTTCGCAGCAACACCCGCGCGAAGATCAACCATTGCCGAGTCAACTTCAGGAATCGCGCCGTTCACCACAGCTTGAATTTGAGCAGCGTTTGAACCTGATTCTGTAAGTTGAATGTGATTGGTGTAATTGAAAATGGGGAAAGCCGCCGCGACTGTGATTTTATTTGTCAGACCGTAAGCAAGTACCGGCGCGAAATATCTGATCTCGGGTTTACTCTCGATTTTCAAAACACCGAGATTGAGCGAATCACCGAGACCGTTTTGGAACGAGTTTAGAAGCGTCACAAGCTGCGCGGCCCGAGGATCTTGCGCCTGCAGTTCTTCGGCGTCGAACTCCTGGGCGTTGTAATCAGTAAGTGTCATCAGCGTGCCATCAGAAGTGAACTTCTCGTCAACGCCACTCACGATTCCATAACGGAACATTGGACTGCGAATCCCATCAGGTAAAAGCGACGCGGAATCGAGGGCCTTTGCGGAACCTGCGATGAGCATTAAAACTGCGAATGTCATGATGTGGATCTTGGCCATTAAACTCCACCCTCCTTAAGAGAAAGGTTGAAACGTGCGTGCGGAATAAAATAACAAAGTCTTACAAGGAACTGTGACGATTCTTGATGCGTTGCAACTTTTTTAAATACCCCAGACTTTGCGGCTCTTTGTGGCTTATAACCGATTCCAGCTATGCGGGAATTGTCACTCAATTTGTCAGCCTTACACTGCCGTTATGCGGGCATTTGCTCGGGCTGCATATATATAGAGAAGCCCTACTCAGAGCAGATAAAACTCAAAATTGAGGTGCTCGAAAACGCGTGGAAAACGTATCTGCCGAGCGAGAATATGCCGAAGCCAGAGTGGCTGCCGGTTGCGAGCGGTGGACTTCGCGATCGCGCGGAGTTTGTTGTCGATAATCGATCGGGCGCAACCCTCTTCGGCCTATTCTCGACATCACAGCAAGACGTTTTAGATCTCGAAGTGTGTGTTCAACTCTCGCCGGCGCTCACAAAGTTCTTCTCAGAAATTCGAAATTTCTTACCCGATGTTAATCGCGGAACAATTCGGCTGAGAGTTTCACCGAGCGGTGCTCGTGGTGTGTGGCTGGATTTTGCAAACCTAGATGTGAAACGCCTCTTGGAAGAGCGAACGCAACTTGAAAACCTTCGTAAACTTGCCTTCGTTGAAATTGGACAAAAAAGAAAAGCGCTCATTGATCGCGATGGAGTTTTGAAACTCGGAGATCCTCAACTTCAACCGTGGTTTGAAACGTATTTAGGTGAGGAGGAAACGCCCGTCGAAGTTTTCACCACCGTTGGTGGTTTCACCCAACCGGGCTTTCAAGCAAACCGAGTTCTAGTCCGCGCGCTTCGCTCGATGTTAAAAGATATTTCGTTTTCTCGAGCTGCTGAATTTGGTTCGGGAAGCGGCAATCTCACGTTCCCACTTGCACAGTTGGCTCGCGAGAAAGTCGACGCGTACGAATTAGATGAACTCGCAGCTGAAGGTTTGAAGATGGGCGCTGAACGCGCAGGACTAACAGAGAAAATCTCAATCCACGTGGGAAATTTTCAGCTCGATAAGAACACACCCGAATTTATTGGTACGGATTTAATTCTCGTCGATCCACCACGCTCGGGAGTGATGGGATTTATTCAATCTTTAGCTTCCATCGACTTAAATCAGAGGCCGAAGCACTTCGCTTATGTTTCATGCTTTGCAGAGAGCTTTGCAAAGGACGCTAGCGCTTTAGTTGACCTCGGTTACAAACCAAAACACGTGAGCATTGTGGATCAGTTTCCTCAAAGCCCCCACTTTGAAATCGTGTCGTTGTTTTCGCTAAGTTGATCTCGCCTAAGGAACCGAAATCGGCTCAAGCGCGCATGATTTCCCACTTCGGTTTCGGTAAGTTGGAACATAAAGTCCGCTGGGAAACGGATCTTTTTTCGTTGGACGGAGCGAATATTTGCGAGCAGTCTTTGTTTAAGGCTCAGTGTCTTGTGAGCAACAGGTCACTGGCTCACACATTGATGCAGAGCAATTTACTTTTTCCAGAAGCTATCGCTCGCGATGAAGACGGTACCTTTACAAAATGGAGGTGCAGAGGACATTCTAAGAGACGAAGGATGCACCAAACGTACTTCGGCGTAATACCTTTTAGGTCCACGGCTAAAAACACGAATTTCTGAACCTTTCGCGACAGATTGGCCTTTGCAGTTTCCATCCAGAAATGAAGTCAACTCAGGTAGAACTTCGAGTGATCCCTTTTCCGAAAACAATTTTTTAATTTCGGGCAGCGTGACTGCGTGATCAATCGGAAGTAGCCCGATTTTAGTCGCCTCTTGGCCTGTGTAGTAACTAAGACTAGTTGCCGCCAATTCGTTGTTAATCGCCTTTGCGCAAAAGTGCAAAAACGCGATCGGTTTTGGCGGTGAAATCCGAACAATCGTATCAAACACTGTGCAGTAGATGTATTCAAGAAGTGGAGTTGTGCTGATGCCACCGTTTGACGAGGGACCATGGAACCCGAACTGGGCAGTTGGATTAGCAAATCTATTCATGAAAGAGAAAAAAACGGGGATACACATAGAGGCACAACTTTCGTTGACATAAGCTACCATCAACTTTTTCTCCCTCAATTTTGTGCGCTCTATCTCCACAATAACGTTGATAAGATCTTGTCCTTCCACCATCAAGCCGCCTGGTGATTCGAGTACAACTGAGACATTTAGATCGGCCATTTCAGGAACTAGACTTTTAAGTCTTTCAGTATCTCCTGGAACGATAGGACCAATCATGTGAAGTGAATATTGGGTCTTGGTGGTTTGTTTGCCCGTAATTTCCATGGCACTTGCGTGAGAGGCAAAGAATGAAGTCAGACAAATTGACAACAATGTAAATAGTAAAGACTGCGTCACGCAGGCACTCCATAATAAGGATAAAAGGATCTCTCCTGGCAGTGCTATTTCTGTGCCAGCGAAAAGCAATGACCGTTAACGTTGTTGCGATCAACACGCACGAAGCTGCGCATCTTCAGACTTTCATGCGCGCACGCATGAAAGCGCAGAGATTTAACTTCACGACGCCTTCGCATCTTTTCCCGTAACCAAAGCTGCGATAACTAAGTCGCCGCTGACATTGAGAGTTGTTCGGCACATATCCAAGAAGCGATCGACGCCTAAGATTAGACCGATACCCTCAGCAGGAATGCCAAGCTGATTTAACAAAATCATGATGAGTGGCAATGAACCACCCGGCACACCCGCGGTACCAATACCAGCAAGGATCGACATCATTACGACTTGCACCTGTTGCGCGAGAGTCAGATCGATACTGTAGACTTGCGCTAAGAATAAAACCGTAATTCCTTCGAACAACGCAGTTCCGTTTTGGTTTGCGGTGGAACCAATCGTTAATACAAAGCGAGAAATTCTTGGCGGTAATTTGAGTACAGTTTCAGCTGTTTCAAGCGAGCGCGGAAGAGTGGCGTTCGACGAAGCCGTCGAGAATGCGTAAAGGTAAACTTCGCGACAACGTTTGTAGAACTCAAGTGGTTTCCAGTTTGTGAATGTCTTGAGCAACACTGAGTAGACGACAAACTGCTGAATCAAAAGACCGACGACTACGATTATTACGTAGTACGCAAGGCTTTGAAAAACCGTGATGCCGAGCTTGAAAGCCGTGTTGAATACGATCGCGAAAACGGCGACTGGCGCTAATCTCATCGCAAAGTGAATGATCTCCATACAAGTTTGCATGAGCTGATCAAAAAACTGTGGCAGCGTACTCTCATCGCCTTTTCCGCGGCGAACGACGATGCTAAGTGCTACGCCAAAAATTAAAGCGAACATCATTAGCGAAATCATTTCGCCTTCTAGAGCGCGAACCGCCGAGTCGAGCGGATTCTTCGGAAATAAGTCGACGATGACTTGTGTAAACGGTTTTGCGTCAGCAGCTTGGTTTTGAACAACCGCGACACCTTCTGCTCGCTGCACCGTTCCCGAAGTTATTGTGAAGCCACTCCCTGGTCGGAAGATGTTCACAAGTGTTACGCCGATAACAACCGACAAAGCGCTACAAAGTGCGGTGAAGAGCAATGTCTTTAGCGCAATCCGGCCAAGCGAGTGGCCCTTACTCAGCTCCAACACCCCGAGAACGAGTGCCGAAAACACGAGCGGCACGACGACCATGAAGATTAACCGAAGAAAAATCTGCCCGATCGGCTGGAATACCGAGTTTGAAATGAATTGCAAAACTGAGTTGTCATTCCATTGGTGCAGGATCGTCCCAAGAATGACGCCAAGAACCAAACCGATCAAAAGACGGGTATGCGCTTTCATTTTTCCTCCGTTACAGTGAATATCATTTGTTTGTTCACCACGAGGGTCAAGCATTGCGTCGCATAGTCGATAAGTTTCGGAATTTAAAGCGCACCTTTGACCGTGCTCGCGGGCACAAAGACATAGATGTGCTACTTGCCAATGCCAATCCTTACGCCCCACTTTCTGATCGCGTCTTGTGGCTCCAACAAATCATTCTTTGGCTTCGATCATCAGCTCGAATTGATGATCGTGAAAACAGTAAGCGTTCGACTATAAAGCGCATTGAAACGGTCAGGCTTAAGTTCCTCTTCCAGTTGCTCGATCGAAACCCCGAGTGGAAGCCGAAAGTGGCCGGTACACTCAGGGCGATTTTAGCTGAAGCATCGGCACTCGAACTCTTCAGCCTCACAGGACTCACTCGTGAACCAAGCTTTTTTCTTGAAGCGTCGAACCGGATTTTTCGACGTTTTCTTCCAAGCTCCTCAGAGCTTCATGATCTAGGACCCATCTTCGTTCTCATTTTCGTGCATGGCGATGATGACACGTGGGTTGAAACGCTTCCGCGCGACATCATCGAACAAATCAATTCGCTCATCTCGCACAACGTCGAGCAAGATTCGATCATCTACGCAAATCTTAAAGCCGACATGTTCGATTCCTTATCACTTCTTGGAACCATGATCGGCTCGATCGGCATGTCGCATGACTTACGACAACGAATGTCGAACAAACGAATCGTCGACTCCCCGTTTCGTTTACTGGCCGAAAAACTCTTTGAAATTAGCGACCGCTTGCGGACAAACGCTGGCGTCGACCCGCTCGCTTCGCCAATGGGAACGGAAATCGTCGCGTGCCGAGATCGGATTCGAGACGTCTTCGCGCACCTTGAACAAACTGGCGTGAGCGTAAAACTCGTCTACCGATTAGAAACGCTCAGCAGACTTCTAGACCGCGTCGAAATTATGATTTCGATTTTAATTCCCCATCCCGCAATCGATCGTACAGTCGTGATTCAAAAATTCGTCGCGGACCTCATTCGCGAAGGACACGACGCCGAGAGCATTAGCTCACTAGTGAAAAGAAATCTTGATTTAATTTCACGTAAAGTTGTCGAACGCGTAGGGCAATCTGGCGAGCATTACATTACCTCGTCACCTCGCGAATATTTTGAAATGTTAAAGGCTGGCGCGGGCGGCGGCCTCGTCACTGTGCTGACGACGACGCTCAAGTTCGCGATCACGGGCGCACACATGCCGATGTTCTTTGAGGGCTTGTTTAGTTGGCTAAATTACTCAACGAGCTTCCTCACGATGCAAGCTGCCCACTTTGCGCTTGCAACAAAGCAGCCATCGATGACTGCGTCTGCGCTCGCGAACAAACTTCGCTTTCTCAATCATCGTCGCTTTTTAAAAGAGTTCGTCGACGAAGTGGCGCGTATCACTCGCTCGCAGTTCGCCGCCGCACTCGGCAACGTTGGGTTTGTTATCCCTGGCGCAATTCTCTTTGATTACGTCGTGCTCCGAGTAACTGGGCACAATACAATCGACCCGCACTATGCCCTCAAAGTAATTCACAGCCTCAACCCAATCACGAGCCTCACGATTCCGGCTGCCGCAATTACCGGTGCGGTGTTATGGGTCGCTGCAATTTCAGGAGGATGGCTTGAGAATTGGTCGGCTTACCACCGAATTCCACAGGCCCTAGCTACGAATCGACGACTCACCTTCCTGTTCGGTAAAAAAGGTGCCTCGCGAGTTTCAAATATTTTTGCAAAAGAAATCAATGGCGCAGGCACAAACGTGACTGTCGGTTTCCTATTAGGATTTATTCCAATTGCAGGATCGTTTTTCGGCGCTCCTCTTGATGTTCGTCACATTACGCTCTCAACCGGTGCGCTGACATTCGCGGTTTACTCGATCGGCTTAAATGCCGTTCGCGGAACTGATCTTGCCTGGGCAATTTTCGGGCTAGTCATCACGCTGATTTTAAACTTCGGAGTCAGTTTTGCACTGGCGCTTTTTGTCGCTATTCGTGCAAGACGCATCAAAAAGCTTTGGTTGTTCGCGGTTGCGCGCGGAGTTCTGCGGCGATTAACCACAAAACCGAGCCAATTCTTATTTCCTTCGCGAGAGTAAGGCGGCGCACGATGTCAGGAACGGTTACACCTAGCCTGCATTAAACTGGCACTCAACCTAGTGCAAAGTTCACTTAAATATAAACGAATGTAATCTAAGTCCCCGCTTGCGTCGTCTGCCCGTTGAACTTTATCTTAGAGTTCCTCAAAAATTTTTGATCATTCATTAGGAGATAAAATGAAGTCGTTCGTATTCTCATTCGTAGTCGTTGGTTTAATGGGCGGATTAATGGGCTCGACGGCTCTTGCAAAAGACCCTGTTCCAGCTGCAAAAGCACTTTCTACTGCACCAACAAAATTAAAAGTAGACCCAGCAGCAAGTGAAGTTCGTTGGGAAGGCTCGAAGAAAGTCGTTAAAGATGCGCATCAAGGCACTGTGAACGTTCAGTCAGGTGAAATTATTTTAGCCGGAGACCAAATTACTGGCGGAACAATCACTCTCGATATGAAGTCGATCTCAAACACAGATTTGGAAAGCAGCCCGAAAGACAAAGCAAAACTTGAAGGCCATCTGAAATCACCGGACTTCTTTGATGTGGAAAAATATCCAACAGCTACGTTCACGATCAAAAGCGCGAAGCCCGTAAAAGGCAAAGACGGTTCCACTCACGAGTTTACTGGCGATCTTTCTATGAAAGGCAAAACTAGCCCGGTCACCATTCCTGTGACCGTCAATCGCACTGGCGATTCTGCTGAAGCAAAAGGGAAAGCCGTTGTTGATCGAAGTAAATTCGACGTTCGCTACGGTTCAGATTCTTTCTTTGATAACTTAGGCAACAAAGTGATTAGCAACGACATCAAGTTGGATCTTAAGATCGTCGCCAAAAAGTAATAGCTAAGAAGTAGACTGATTAGAAATCAACCAACACGGTTAAATCCCGGTGTGACTTCAAACAAGCCGCCGGGAACGTGTCAGTTTCTTTTTGAAAGCGCTCGAACATCGGGCGTTTTTTTTCGCCTGTGACAATAAACAAAATGGCTTTTGTCTTTAATAACGCGCCGAGACCGTACGTTAAACCCCAAGCATCACTTTCCAACGACAAAGTTTTCTTGCTCTCTTCACTGAGTGGCAAACACCCTGAAAAAAAATCCATTGGGATTCCCGGCTCGTGAAACGCAACGTGGCCATTGATCCCGAAACCAAGAATCGCGAGATCGGCTACTTCGTTGCCTGTCTCGAGCTTTTGCAGCTGATGTTTATACGAAGGTAGGTTGTCTTCAAAATAACGACGAAACATGCCTTGGTGCTTCCCCGTAATGACATCATCAACTTGAAGAAAGCGTTTGCCCTCAAGGAAGCGTGGCTTAATTTTTTCCCAATACTTAAAGAGTGCGGTCGGCGTATTTCCCGCGGGTAGGAAAATCGACTGTGCTTCGCAAGACTTGACGCGCGACTCACACCAAAGGTGCGCGCGCTCCACAATCTCGTCGTGTGTTTTACATTTGATTAAATCCAAGAGATCAGTTCCACGGAGACAGTTCCATAAGGTAGAATTACACCATGGCAAAGACTGCATCCAAATACAATCTCCTGGTCGTGGCCCATCCAGACGATGAGACGATTTTTTTCGGTGCGCTCCTTCTCAATTATCGCAAACTGCCGTGGCATGTGGTGTGCGTTACCGACGCAAATGCCGACGGCATGGGTGCAAAGCGTAGACAACAATTCTCAAAGGCATGCAAACTTCTGAAAGTTCAGCAAAGCAGTTGGTTGAGTTTTCCGGATGTTTTTAGCCGGCGTTTAAATGTTGAGAAACTGATGGCGACGCTTAAAGAGTTTCCTTCGCCGACTCAAGTTTTTACTCATGGAATTATTGGAGAGTATGGCCATCCTCATCATCAAGATGTGAGCTTCGCGGTTCACAATACGTTTGCGAAAACGCACAAAGTTTTTAGTAGCGCCTACAATGCGTTCCCCGATTTCACGGTCGAACTAAAACCCTCACAGTACGAACTGAAAACTAAAATTCTCTCGAAAGTTTACAGCTCTGAAACAAGTCGGTTCATGCACATCCTCCCTGCTACTTCGACTGAAGGATTTATGCAGGTTGACCTCAAAGAAGTGAACGGACTCTATCGTTTCTATCGGGAAGGAAAAGAACCTGCCCGCTCGAGCTTAAAAAAATACAGCTGGTATTGGCCGCACATCAAAGCCAACGGTGATGTCACTAAAAGCAGGCTGTTCTAGAAGAGTGACCCTTTACGGCACTCGTTTCGCAATATTTGCAGCGGTTTCAACTACTTAGTGCGGCGCCCCAAAAGCTCAGGTAGAGTCCCTCTTTGCCCTCTATCGGAGGCCCGCGGTGGTTTCGAAAAACAAGAATAGATTCATTCGTATAGCAGCGGCTCTCGCGGTGATCTTAAGTTCGAATCTCGCTAACTCAAACGAACCCGATTTCGTAACTCAAGAAGGTACGTCAGCGGCAAGCCGCCAAAACCGAACCCGCGTGCAGATGAGTTACAATCCTGCGCATCCGTCAGATGAAATTCATTCTGAAATTCTACCGGTACCTGCGAAACCTGCTGCCGATCAGCAACAGGTGACAAAGCCAGCCAGAGGGTTAGCAAAGGCGTGGGCTCCGTGGTTGGCATTAATGTTCCAGGGTCACGACAAAAAGAAAACACGCGTGAACGAACTTCTCACGCTCAAACCTGCACAGAAGTTTCTTCTTCGTGTCGATCCGCGGATAAAAACTGAACGCGAAAATGG
Source organism: Bdellovibrionales bacterium (assembly GCA_031416685.1). Taxonomy (GTDB): domain Bacteria; phylum Bdellovibrionota; class Bdellovibrionia; order Bdellovibrionales; family JAMPXM01; genus JANOUF01. Next base: position 28,408 of record JANOUF010000444.1, on the reverse strand, counting down.
TGACGACGCAATTGAGCCGATTCGCAAAGGTCAGTTTAAGATTTCAGTTCTTCTTTTCACTCAGGAAAGTTTTGAAAACGGAGAACTGACGGCCGATCACCTCATCGCAGAATTTTCTGGCGTTGTGAAAACTCGGTTCGACGGTAACGTCTCTGAAGACATCACTCTGCGCATTCACGACGTCGCCGCTGTTCTCAGTCGCTCGATGGCTGTCGTTGTTTTAGAGCCGATCGGGACTGCAGCAGAGCGCGCAGATACGGGAGTCTACTACGCCCAAGCAGGTCCTTTACGTGCGAACCGCATTGATCTCGAATTGCGTGACATAGAAGACGGCTCTGAAGGTTTATCGGCCGATTTACTGGTAGATCTACCAACTCGCTTGGAGCAAGCGCGACTCCGCGCTAATAAATCCGTCAACGGCGTTCAAATGTTGGGCGTCGCAGGCTACTCAAAAATTAAGAATCAACAGTTCATAGACAATCGTATCCTCGGTAAAAAAACTTTGGGTTGGACCAGACAAGACGTCGAGTTGAGCAGACAATTATGTGCCGAGCTTATTCCGGCAAACTTAATGGTCGATCCACAAGAGTTGATCCCACGACTGATGGGGCAAAAACGAAACGCCCGCCAAGAATGTTTGAAGAGCGGCTGGGGACGCTTTTTCCATTTTGAAAATCGCGACTTAGTTGATTCTGTTCGCGGCGTTCAATATGTCCCCGAGCTTACGAATACACGATACTTAAATTTGACTCGCGATCTAAACCACCTTGTGATTTCACGCCAAGAGGTGAATCAAAACATCACGGGTAGCGCTTACGGCGATTTCGGAATCCATCGTGGTATGAACGTTGGCGGCGCTCACCTTTCGGGTGGTGCGAAGATTTCTGCTGGTATGAACGTACTCCTGATGCGGGCGCGCACGAAAGAGAAAATCTTTAATGCTCAAATCCATGAAGGTCAGCATTTCCAAGTGTACACAGATGGCTACAATCTCGATTTACAGTTACGCCGTTGCGTGATTGTTCAGCCAAAGATCGCGAAAGTACGCGGCGCCTACGGGTGTTTGACTAAAACACATCTAAAGAAAATAACCGAGAAGTACTACTTGATGAATCATCAGCGCGAAGGTTCACCATTCACCGACAACGATGACCCGTCGGCGACAAGCTGGCGCCTCATTGTCCGCGGAGAAGAAGCGTATTCAGAAGTCGAGCAGATGCTGACTTCAAAAAATGAGTCGTTTGATCTTGAGAAATTTATTTTCTCTGTAGGCGGAGCCGACGTTCGACGTCCGCTCGTTCCTGATATGCGAGTGACCCAAGATTTCCCTGGGGCATTTTCGATCACGGCAAAGTAAAGTTAGTGTTGGATGTAGAAGACCTCTACTACATCCGGCTCAGCTGACACGATAAACGGCGATACGGCCTCTAGGTGAGAGCGATACGGCGAACTCGCTTGCCACGCTGCCAATGCGCCTTTCGAATCAAATTGAATGTAGTTGTAAACCCGACCCGTCTTGCTCGTACTCTTATGAAGATTGAACGAGACGAGCCCAGGGACTTTCCCTGACATTCGACGAAACTGCGCCGTCAAGGCCTCGACTAAATTCTGCTGCTGACCGCGCTTTGGGGAGTAGGTTTCAAGAATTGTTATGACGTCGTTAGATTTTCTGATCTCAGAAACGAATTCAGGTTTGATTGGCTCGTTATCACTGGGAATATCCGCACGGGCAATCGTGATCTTCTCGTATCCAGAATCGAGCGCTTCCATTTTGCGAGGCTTCGAACTACATCCGCTCATCACCATTGAGACAACGACCACGGCAAAAATCCACTTCAACATCTATAACCTCATTTGCTTTATGAAGTTAAAGATTGGAGTTCGGGAATTTGTTTGTCATCAAAGATCAGAAAAAAGACCAGAAAAAAGGCCAGAAAGAAGATCAGAGGCGCGACCTCTAAGCCACGTCGCGCCTCACCTCATAAGATTTTAGAATTGATTAATGAAGGTCTTTTGTTGCTTTTGCTTTAGTGCCAACCGATTGATCGCTCATTAAGAGGCTGATACCTCCGACTAGGAGCACCACTGCGCCTATCGCGTAAAGCGGATTTTGACGTACGCGAGAAACAAGCTGCGTAGGTAGCTGAGTGCCCGCATCTACAACGCGATTTGCATAGGTCATAGCGTACTCACGTACTTTCGGCTCAAGCTGTTGGAACAATTGGGTGATCAACTGATCGACAAATTCTGGAACTTTATCGAAAACTTTATCGAATGAAATCACTGAGTCCCGCGACAACGCGGTTGATCCAGCAGCTGATTTCGTCGACTGGTTATTAGACTCGATATTCGTCGATTTATTACCTGATGATTTATTATTGTTGTTAGTAGTCTTGTTTTCAGTGGCCATTACAGCACTCCTTTAATGATGAAAAAGAGATTCTCTAAAGGAATCTACAAAGTTCATTCTATGTTTTCAGGAGTGTGAGTTCTTGATGGGAGTGTAGAGTTCTACTCTCTAAATCGTTAACGATAAGAGGCCACAGTGTGGCCTCTCGTCACGTTTAGTCTACGACTTAGCCGTTTTCTTTGTATTGTTCGCAAGGAAGAAACAAAGAATGACCGCAGGAATTCCGATTAGTGCCGTTGCAAAAAAGAAATAAGCAAAGCCCATCATCTTTAAATTCGGATCTGGAGGCGTGAGTTTTTGCACCCATGCACCTGAAAAACCCTTAAGGAACTTTCCAAGAATCGTATAGAAAGAACTAAGAAGCGCATACTGTGTCGCTGAATAGCCAATCGCGGTAAGGCTCGACATATATCCGACGAGCGCAGTTCCAGCAAAGCCGCTAGCGAAGTTATCGATCGCCATTACGACCGAAAAACTTCCGATTGAAGCGCCATACATTGCGAGAAATGAAAACCCGAGATTCGAAGCGGGACCGAGTATCGCTCCAACTATAAATGTGGTTCGAAATCCTAATGTTACCGCGCACAATCCTGCAGCGGTAATACCACCGATTGAGGCAACCAGGCCGATCGTCCCTCGTACTGACCCTACGACTTCTTTAGCAATTCCGAGGTCCACATAAAATGGATTAGCCATCGGTCCCATGATGAAATCTGGCAGTCGATAAAAACTAATCGCAGTGAGCATGAGAGCAGCTTGCACACCGTAAGTTCTGAAAAATACGACGAACGGACCTGCAATCGCGTCTACCACTTTCCAAAATCTCAAATTTGTTTTTCGCGCAGGAGCTACTGAGAGCGTTTCAACACGCTTCGGTTCTTTTGCAAAATAAGTTGCGATCACACCAATCACCATTAGCGCGGCAATTGTTGCGTACGAGAGTGACCAGCCGACGCCAGCAGCAATGACGAGAATCCATGCATCGGTTAGCGACATCGCGGCTCTGTATCCCAATTGATAAGACGAGGACAACAGTGCCATCTCTTCGCTGTCATCGGACACTTCAATTCGCCACGCATCAACGACGATGTCCTGAGTCGCACTTGCCAGGCCCGCGAGTGCCGCGAGGCCAGTGAACAACATAATGCCGCCTTCGGGCTTTACGATCGCCATGCCAAGCAAGCTTCCGCCGACGATAATTTGCGACAGCATCATCCATCCACGACGTCGACCGAGCAGTCGGCCAAGCACGGGAGCGTCCATTTTATCAACGAGCGGTGCCCATAAAAATTTATACGAATAGAAAAGTCCAACCCATGACAGATAACCGATAGTCGCAAGTTCGATCCCGCTTTCGCGTAACCAAAACCCAAGAGTATTTCCGATCATCATGAAGGGAAGTCCCGCCGCTAAACCAAGTGCAGCCATGACGGCTACCTTCGGCTGCTTCAGTGAACGAAGGGTATCTTTCCAAGTAGACTTACGCTGTTTCGCCGTCGATGTTCCCAAAGGTGACCTCGATTTCTTGTGGAGCCCCAAGGAAAGCGTATTACTGGAGTTGGTGATGTCGCAAGTTTTCTACACGATTTTTGCGACGCGCTCCATGGTGAGGTCTAGTTCCTTGACGATTCTTTTGTTTCCTTAGGAAGATCGCTAATCGATGAAAAAAGCCGTTTTGACCATAGACAAATTCTATCCACAAGCGAATGAGCTTCGGTCGCACTTTGAGGAGCGCTTTGCGAAGCCGCGTGAAGCGGATTCGGGTCGCTTCGTATGGGATTGGTGGAACGTTCCTGGGCAATACACCGCCCTTCGCACGCCTGCTTATCACTATTTCCCAGCCGAAGATTATCGACGTTTCCATGAAAGCTTAGTGTGGTGGGGACGAAGAAATTTAGGTTGTCACGACATCTCGCCTCCGTGGCTTAGCTGTTATATCGATGGCTGCAAGCAAGAGTTGCACGCCGATCTTCCGCATGGTCCGTGGGCGTTTGTTTACTCACTCACTCCTTGGCAGAAACGGAAATTCACCGGCGGCGAGACAATGCTCGTTCGTGATGAAGTCCTCGCTTATTGGAACGACTTTCAAACTGCCCGAGGCGTTGAGCGTGCCGATATAATTCAGGAAGTGCCGGCGCTTTTTAATCGTCTCACTGTTTTTGATCCGCGCATCCCGCATGGAGTGCAAGAAGTACGAGGCGTTCGCGATCCAGTCGAAGGCCGACTTGTAGTTCATGGTTGGTTCGTGCAACCAAGACCTTTCATAGAAGGACCGCTGAAAACAAAAGATCTTCAATCCGTTATCGACGATCTCACTGGGTATCTTCAGCAACTTTTTGAGCAAGGCGTGGATGTCCAAGGCGTTTTAAGTCTTCGCTTCAAGGTTCTGCCAAGTGGGCGTGTCACCGACTTTAAAATTTTAACGGATACATTAAGACACACGTCTCGCGATAAAGCGTCGGAGCGCGCCGTGATCACGCTGGTTCGTAAGGTGCTTAGCCAAGTTGAGTTCAAGAAGAATCGCTCGGCTTCTTCAGTTACACTGCCCTTGATCTTTGAAAGATAAGAAAAAAGACCAGAGAAAATCCAGAGAAAGGATCAAGCCATGAAAACCGAAACTGCAACCTTAGCTGGCGGATGTTTTTGGGGAATGGAAGATCTCATTCGGAAAATGCCAGGTGTTACGGACACAACAGTTGGCTACACCGGCGGTGGAACTAAAAATCCAACTTACGAAACCGTCAAAGTTGGAAACACGGGCCACGCTGAGTCGATCCAAATTCATTTTGATCCATTAACAGTGACCTTCGAAACTTTATTGCGATTCTTTTTTCGCATGCACGATCCAACGACTGAAAACCGGCAAGGTGGAGACCGTGGCTCGCAATATCGCTCAGCGATTTTCTATCACTCAGACGAACAGCGACAAGCGGCCGAGCGAGTGAAAGCAGAAGTCGATGCCCGAGGCAAATGGGGAGCGAAAGCTGTCACGCAAATCGTGCCCGCGAAAGAATTTTATAAAGCTGAAGATTATCACCAAGATTATCTCGAAAAAAATCCTGGCGGTTACACGTGCCATTTCCTTCGAGAATAGACTCATGCGTGAAATAAAGTCCGTCTGCGTTTATTGCGGAGCCAACACCGGCAATAATTCGAAATACATCGAAGTGGCCAGGCACGTGGGTGAGGTCATCGGGAACCAAAAGCTTCGTTTGGTCTATGGTGGTGGCAACGTAGGTCTCATGGGAGTCATGGCGACTGCGGCGAAGATCGGCGGCGCAGAAATTATCGGTGTCATTCCGCAAAGTCTAATCGACATGGAAATTGCGATGCTCGACGTTCATGAATTGATTGTCGTGAACACTATGCATGAGCGAAAAGCGACTATGGAAACGCGGTCAGATGCGTTCATCGCAATGCCTGGCGGTTTTGGAACGCTTGATGAATTCTTTGAGATCGTAACTTGGGCGCAATTAGGATTTCACGCAAAGCCCGTCGGGCTCTTAAACGTCGGCGGTTATTTTGACCACCTCATAAAATTCATGGATCAAGCCGTCAGCGAAGGCTTTGTGAAGCCCTCGCATCGAAACATGATCCATATTGATTCTGATTTTGAGAATTTACTTAAAAAGCTCAAACAATAATTCTTAAAGCTAGTAGTCAGACCAGATATCCCAGGCCTGAACCCACTTGGTGTTTTCAAGATTGATCTCTTTGCCGAAATCGTCAGCTTCCATTCGCGGATTTGCAGAAACCATCTGTTCTGAAAGCTCCGTGAACGCAAACGCACTTCGAACGAAGTGAGTTGCCGCATAGAAATTCTTCGCTACACCCGCAGCCATTTTCACAGCTTCGAATGCGTTGAGACGTCCCATGCCGTATGTTTTAGACCATACGTGCTGACCAATCGTATTTCCCGCTTCATCAACTGGCTGTGCACCAGTGAGAATCACTTTGCGAATGTCCGCTGGAGTGAGCTTTGGGTTTACTTGCAAGAGAAGTGCAACTGTTCCAGTCACGTGCGGAGCAGCCATAGAGGTCCCGCTCATCGCTTCCATCTTGCCACCAGGAACACTTGATACAACCTTATCGCCCGGAGCAGAAACGTCTGGCTTCTGAACTTTCTTTCCTTGGAAAATTGCAGGACCGCGACTTGAGAACTTGGTCACTTTGCCGTCTTCTCCAGTTGCTGCAACCGCAATGACATAGGGATGTTCATGTGGATGAGTGATTGTCTCGTCTCTCGGTCCAGCATTACCAGCAGAGAACACAACTGTGATTCCAGCTGCTTCCCAAGCCGAAATTGCGCGATAGAAAAGTTCCTGATCAGGAGCACCATCAGAGCGCCAAGAGTTACTCACAACACGTGGGAAATCTGCAGTGCTTGGGTTCTTATCCGGATCAAGCAACCACTCCATACCTTTCAACATTGCGCCGTAGTTTTGAAGCGCTGCTGTTGAAACAAGTTTCGCTCCAGGCGCGACACCGAATTTTGCGTTAGCGCGGTCGCCACCAACCATTGTGCCGCAAGTATGCGTACCGTGCGTATCAAGATCATATGGATCCGTGAGTTTATCTTTCCCAGCATCGTAGAATGCGAGAACTTTACCTTTAAGACCTGGGTGATTGCCGTCAACGCCCGTATCCATCGAACCAACTACAACGCCCGAACCATTGATAGATGGTTGTTCAGCGTGAAGCTTATCGATGCCGATATCACGGAGGCTGTATGGCCAATCATTTCCAGAGAGCGTGTTGGTGAGGTAAGTGCTTGAAGGATGACCCCAGCTTTGCCCGCGCATGTAGGTGATTCGACCATTAAGATAGATGCGATCGATGTTTGGTGCCTTCGCAAGAGCTTTTAAACCTGCTGGTGATACCATCGCCGCGACCGAGTTGTTGATCCAACGGAACCCATCGAGACGAACTTGATCGCCACCTTCAACTTGGGCCAAGTGTTTTTCAAGACGATCAAACGCCCGCTCTGCACGCCAGCGCAAGAAACGAACAACGCCTCTTGAATCATAGCGCTCAGGGAAGCTGCTGCTGCGTTCGTTTTCGAACAACACAACAACTTGTGCGACTTTGTCTGAATTCCCGCTTTTTGCGAAGCGAACGAGATCATTTTCAATTGCTGGCACCGCTTGTGCGATTGAAAAACTAAAGCAAACTGCGACTGCGGATAAAATTGCTTTCGAAAGTTGTGATTTCATTTCTGTATTTCTCCGACGATTATAGATGCGTTAGAAGCAAAGAGCCGTGTTGACCAAATACGATACGGCCGAGAACTTCGCCGTTCACTTCCAAGATGATTTCACCTGAACCGCGAAGACTCATTGGCAAGTGCCATTTCACGCTGGCACTTCGATGACCAACTTTGTCGATTGGACAGAAGTCGCTCTCGAGTTTAAGGCTGAGCTTGTGCGGATTGTTTACATACGTTTGGCTCGTTACAACGAGGTCGCACGCATTCATGTTCTCAACGACTTCCGTGAGCTTTAAAATCAGATCCTGATTGGCCTGATCATAAGTGCCTTCGACTTCGTAAGGATTTTGCGAAGCTGTTGACTGGGAAGGTGTCTGTGCCCAGGTGTTTGCGCCAATTACGGTCAAAGCCGCAATGAACGCAAGAACGCAGAAGTTGAGGGCGCTTTGTTTCATCTCGAGTGCCTTTCGTGTGTGGGACCCATGTAAAGGATCAGTGCCATGTTGGAACTAGGTTCAAGAAACTGACCTATATTGATGAAAGCAGCAAGCATCGATCCCCGTAATTGTCGAATCTACGCGTGAATTCCCCGCAAGCAGTAAGACCCTGTAAGATCGACAAGTGATGTCTAAACCGCCCATAGAAACCGCTTTATGTGGGTCTGATTTTCCGCTCAAAGAAGTCACTCAAGAAAGCTTCAACTTATGCGATTTGGATGGCCGTAAATTGTCAGCGCACTAACGAAATTGGAGCTTCGAAATGGAAATTATTTAGGGCCCTTTACAAGTTCGATAGAGGCTGTAGTGCGGAAAATGCTGAGGCTGGGCGACTTGCGATAACCAAGGATGATTTCGCTCAATCGCATCACGAGAGGCGCGGCCCCGGCCGATTACGATGATCGTTTTTTGCTTCGCTATTTCCTGTAAGTCCTGGAGAGTTTTCTCAATCGCTTCACGTGTTCCGTAATCGTAGAGAAAAAACACATCTCCCAACACAGGCTTGAAACTTTTTTCGCTCAAATCCGCAACCTCGAACTGAACTCTCTCGCACGGACTTTTGTTGATCGCTTCTATCGCACGAAGTACTCGCAGCGAAACCACCTCGTAGCCCACGAACTTCCAATTCGGAAAATGTTTGGCAATCACAAATCCCATGCGTCCATACGCACAGCCGAGATCAATGATGAGCAGTGGTTTTTCGACCTCGAAATGCGAAAGAATTTCGCGAATCTCAGAGTACGGCGTTTGCATTGCTGCTAATGGAATTTTTAGCCAAAGTTGTTGGTTCGCTTGCTCGGGTTTATTTTTTGAGAGATTTTGTGCAATTTGAATCTCGGTTTCTGCCGTTCGCAAGCCGAGCCATTGATCTACGAGAGCGGAGTGCTCTTGCTGTTCTTGATAAGAATACTTGCCGGTTTCCAAGAGCGGATACGGATCATCCTCGTTAAATTTCAAACTCACTCGGCTGATCATTAGACTGGCGAGAATAAAGCTTGCGCTTCAATTTGGGTATGAAAAATTGAACTCTTACTATTTGTGGGGCTCGCGTTCGATCGCACAAGCCACGAATGCGAAGATTGCACTTGCTCGTGAACGTTTATTCCGCGAATGACAACGCTGAAACTTTTGGTCTTTGCAAACCGCTGTAAATCGTAAAGTGTTTTGCGAATCGATTTTGGCGAGCCGTAATCATAGAGAAAATAGACATCGGCTGCCTGCGGTTGAAAGTTGAGTGAACTTAAGTCAGCGTGAACCATTTTTACATTCGGAAATTTAAAGCGAGCCGCACAACGCTTAAACTCCTGCACTCGCTCACCGACGTATTCGTATCCGATAAAACTAAAGCTTGGGTAACACTTCCCAACAACGAAACCCATGCGCCCGTAGGCTGCGCCAAGATCGCAGATGACGCTGCCGGGTTTTAGGTTAAGGCGTTCGATGAGATCGCGGATTTCCGAGTAAGGCGTCTGTAAACTTGTCGGCGCAAGCCCAAGCCAGAGCTGTTGCTTTTCTCCGCTCGCCTCTGTTTTTATTCTGGGCGCTCGAAGGCGACAACCTGTCTGCGCGAGTGCTGCCTCAGTTTTCTCAACTTCAAACCCGAGCCACGCATCGGCTGCGGCCGAATGCGCCTGAATATCTTGGTAGCTCAAAGAGATCTTTACGAGCGGAAATGGATCTGCCGGGTTGAACATCATGACAATAAATTGTCGATGAAAGAACATGATAACCCAAGGCGAAAGTGGCATTTTTCCTCAATTGGCAGGACCTTAGTAAGATTCCTTGGCACATCGGGGACCAATTGCTTCGTTTTCTCCAAGGGCGAAAGTTCCCGCTGCTCGCTCTGAAGTGAGCTGCTATTTCATTACGTACGTAATTGAAAGGAGGCAGTCATGCTTCAAGCAGCTGTCGCATTCTTCGTTTTGGCAATTTTGGCTATGGTTTTTGGAGCGTCGGGTATCGCTGGCGCATCAATGGAAATCGGCCGAATCTTGCTATTTGTTTTCTTGGCGCTCGCAGTGATTAGTTTCGTATTCGGATTGATCGGTGGTCGCAGACCACGCAATCTTCCGTAAAGAATTATTTAATCAGCGTCAGATCGTTTAAGGGAGACTGCCTTTTTTGGCAGTCTCCCTTACTTTTATTCCAACACTTGCACGACACATTGTATTCGCACGAGTCGATTGATAGCTTCTCCAAAGTAAATGAACCTACCAAACCGTTTCCAAACATTATTTAAATCGGATTTATTTAGGATCAACATCGATGGTGTTGTGATTGCAATTGGATCCGTCGCGTTTACCGGTGCGTTCCACTACGCATTAACTCCCTATTTCGACGGGCAACTGCGATACATGCTGTTCCTGCTTGCGGTTTCAGTGACGACCATTCGTTCAGGTTTTTTTTCAGGGGTGATCTGTACCCTTCTGAGCGGTGCTGCTGCAGTTCTATTACACCTGAAGCAAATCGGACCGGGGGCGGAGCTAAATATTGCAGCTCTAATTTTGTTTTTGGTTGAAGGACTAATTTTTAATATTTTGGCCGAACGTTTTCGTCGCAATCGTGGTCATGCAATTGAGGTCGATCGCCGCGCCACAAGTATTTCCAAAGCTCTCGAAAGCACCGAAAGTAAACTTCGCCACATGGTACAAAGTAACATTGTCGGAACTTTATTTTATCATCGTGACGGTCGTATTCTTGATTGCAACGACGCTTTCTTAAACATGCTTGGATACACGCGAGAAGAATTCAATTCAGGCCAAATCTCCTGGGTTTCTCTAACTCCTCCCGATGTCTTAGAGGAAGATAAGCGACGCTTAGCGAAGCCTCGCACAAGCACAGGAAGCTTAAGCTTTGAAAAAGAGTATCTGCACAAAGATGGACACCGTGTGCCGGTGTTTATTGCTGCATCAGAAATGGAACCTTCATCGCCCGAGGGTGTTGCTTTCATCGTCGACCTAACGGAGCAAAAGCGCACACAACGAGCCTTAGCTCTGTCTGAAGAAAAAGCGTCTATCGCAGCTTCGCTCGCTGAAATTGGAATGTGGGAGTTTCTCGTCCGCGAGAAAGACCTTGTTTGGGCTTCGCCACACATCTACTACCTGTATGGTTATGAATACGGACGGACCGGCAACGTAGCGGATTGGGCATCTCGAGTTCATCCTGACGACCTCCACATGCTCAGTAAGGTTTTTTCGCCCGGCCATGCTGGGTTTGAAGCTGAATTCCGAGTTGTATGGCCAGATGGTTCCACCCGTTGGTTAGCAACTCGTGGTCGAAGTGCACGAGATAATGCGAACCGTATCTTCGGTGTGACTTACGACATCACGGCACAAAAGTTAGCAGAAGAGGCGATTCGCAAAGGTGAAGCGCAAATGGAGAAGAGTTTACGTGAAGCTCAAGCTGCAAACCAGATGAAAGATCAATTTCTCGCGACGCTCTCGCATGAACTCCGAACTCCACTCAATGCGATTCTTGGTTGGTCTGAGCTCATACAAACAATGGATCGCAACTCAGAGCTTTTTAAGAAAGCCACCGAAACCATCTATAGAAACGCAAAACTTCAGTGTGAGATGATTAACGATCTTCTTGATCTTGCTCGAATCCTCAACGGGAAGTTTTCGATCGCTGTTCGAGACGTTGATCTCACTGACATCATCATGGATTCAGTTGAGTCATGCCGGTTAAGTGCGCAAGCAAAACAAATTAACGTTTCCATTAATATCGAGTCAGAAGACACGCGGGTGCTCGGAGATCCAAGCCGTTTACAACAAATTCTTTGGAATTTGCTAAGCAATGCTATCAAGTTCACGCCTCTCGCCGGCGAAGTAAGATTAAATGCAAAACGAATCGATTCGATGCTTGAAATTCGAGTTGAGGACAGTGGCGAAGGAATTGAGCCCGAGTTTCTACCGTATGTCTTCGATCGATTCCGTCAAGCCGATGCTTCCACTGCACGTAAACACGGCGGCCTCGGATTAGGTCTTGCGATCGTACGCCACCTTGTAGAGCTTCACGGCGGCACTGTGCACGCGGAAAGTACGGGCAAAAACAACGGCTCACACTTTCAAATTCTTTTGCCAATCGCCCCAGAAAGACCGGCCGCAATCCAGGACGGAAAAGTTTCAGCGAATCGTAGAAATGCCGATCTCTCCTATACAGTCCGCGGCGATTTGAAAGGCAAACGCATCCTGGCCGTAGATGACGTGAAAGATTCTCTCGAACTCGTCGGCGAAATTTTAAGTAGCGTTGGCGCAACGGTTCGCATGGCAGGCTCCGCCAAAGAAGCACTCTCGATTTTCTCAAACGAAAGCTTTGATGTCGTAGTCACCGATCTCGGAATGCCAAGACAAGATGGTTTCTACTTACTATCTGAGATACGAAAAATAGAACGAGAAAAGTCGATGCAACGCCATCCAGTTATAGCGGTCACGGCGTATGCGCGAGAATCTGATTTAGCTAAAACAAAAGCCGCTGGATTTGACGCTCACATCGCAAAGCCGGTATCACCAAATTCGCTCTATAAAACTATCTCGTCTCTTGCTGAGAGCGAAAAGCGCGCTTCAGACTTTTCCAGTCAACTGTAGTCTTACTCGATTTATTAATGTCGGCTTGTAGAGAAGCTCAGTGCGGCTTTTCTCGAAAGCGTAGTGTGGATGTTGCTGAAGCGATCCTTCTTGTAGGATCTGCTCAATCAACTTCACATAGGCTTGCGCCATACGTGCGGAGGTATAGTTTGCTTCAACATGCCGGCGACAAGCATGTGCATCAATGGACTGAATACGTCTACCAGCCGTTAAAAACTCCTCGTAGCTTTTGCATTTGAATCCAACTTCAGGAGTTACCAACTCGTCCATCGCCCCATTGACCGAGCTAATAACGGGAGTACCGCAAGACCAGGCTTCCAGCAAAGCTAAGCCGAATGGCTCTTGCCAGTTCGTAGGGTAAAGTAGCGCTTTGGCTTTTGAGACGATCTCAAGCTTCCCTTGGCTTTCGCTCAGTGAGCCATGGTAGCGAACTAAGCGTGAGGAAATTCCCTCTCCACCAATAACTTCCAAGCGAGTATTGAGATCACGCGCAAGGGCGATTGCCGTTTTTAGATTCTTCACGCGCCACTTCGCTCGAGCGAGAAAAACAAAATAGTCTTCTTTTTCTTTTCGGTACGGAAAATCGGTTACGTCCACTCCGTTATAAACAAAATACTTTCCACTATGATCGCGGGCGTGGCTCTTACTTAAAAAATTTGTGTTGGGGAGATACGTTTCACCGGGCTGCCCGTTTCCATGAATGGTCACCAAATACGGAGCGCTCGGTGCTTGCCGAATGGGTTGGTGCCAATGCTGGAAGGTTTGCAGAGGGAGTGCGTTTTGAACATCGCGCATGGAAAAATCACGAGGTAAAAGTATCGTTTCAAAATCGGAAAGCGGACTTCCATCGCGGCACACAATCACAACGTCATGGCCAAGTTTTGAATACTCGCGGGCAAGAGACAGAACGACGCGCTCAATACCGCCATAATTTTTTGCCGGTAAAGTAGAATCATGAATTAGGGCGATACGAAGCATTTGATTATTTCGCTTAAATAAATTGGTTACTCTTCGTTGTCCATGGTCCACTGGTATCCAGTCAAAGCAAGAACTGAGTACGCTGCGATTTTAACGCCGTATTCTGCAAAAACTTGATACTGCATCGTGTATTTGGCTGTTCGCGCGCATTCGTCAATGTATTGCGCGCGCGGAAGGTCTGCTTTTGCGAGTCCCTCTTCCAAAAGCAGTAGCAAGGTCGGGTGCAGCTTTTTCTTTCGAAGTTCGCTCAGTCCGCGATCACGAACGAATTTAGGAAGCGAATTCAGAAAATCCCACTCGGCACCAATGGCCTCTCGTTCTGTTTTCACTATGTGCAAAGAAACTGCAGGGCCGGGCATTAAAATGCGATTGACGTGACCAAGAATAATTCCAACTCGATTTTTTCCCAGGACTTGAATTCCATGTTCGATTTCGTGCGCGAGCAAGTCGTAGTGTGCGAGCATGTCTTTGGTTACCTTCGAATTAAGAACTATCGATCGACCCAGCTGATCGTAGGCCGCAGTTTTAAAATTCCTCTGGAAACGAACTCGATGTAGAATTCCCCGAACTTCGATTTGTTCGGCGTGGCTCAACGTTGAAATCCGCGAGGAAATGTAAGTCTCAAACGCATCGGAATATTCTCTGACTAGACGATCACCCTCAAGCTCAAATTGATCGAAACAAGCAGCGTCCGCACGCACAGCCATAGGCGCAAAAAGAAAGGAGATAATGAAGAGAAGGCCGACGAGTTTGCCCATACAGACAAGTAGTTCAATCAGGGTGCCTGGCTATAACGATTCAGCAGCGATTTTAAAGGCTTAAACTGTCAAACAGACGTTGGTGGGCACCGGATGTCCCAATGAAAATCTCGCCTTTCGCAGTCGTAGTCATTTGGGTAGGATGATTGACTATGAAAACGGTTTCGCTCCTCTTTATCGCATTATTTTTTGTCTTTTCACCACTTCAAGCGAAAGCAGACTTAACCACTCGCGCACTTGCGGGACTTGGATTTACAAACAACGCCAACTTTGAAGAGACTAGTAAAGATTCGGATTTCTTCTATCTCGTTCGAGGGAGCGGCACCTACCTCGCTGATCCGATGACGTACGCGGCGTCATTATCGTTTCGCGGTTTTCTGGAAGAAACACATCAAAATGTCTTCAACTACCATTTCCAAACCTATTTCCCCGTGACCATCGCTTCTGATCGCAATTGGGATTTAGATGTCGGTGTAGGTGGACAAAATTATACCAAGGAAGCTCCGGGTACGACTGAGGAATCGTTCGACAATGTTTTTCTGGAAACAGGTTTGACGAAAGCATTAGAAGTTGAAGGTGCTGATCTTTCTCTTGAGCCACGTTATGAACTTAAAAGTTATCCCGGCTTTGATGGGCGCGTTGATCACACGCTTTCATTCGGCGCTTTAGTCGATTGGGCAATTGCGAACGGTCAAACACTTGAGCCATTCATTGAGCTTGGTTTTGTAAGATCAAACCAAGACATTTACACTCGAACATATTTTGAATTAGGAACGGACTGGGGTCACTTTTATCACTCTGACCTCAAGGGTGAGCTGAGTTTTATGACAAGGTTTTCGACGTATCCAAATCGAACAGTCTCAGATCAAACCGTCGTTGCTGATAGACGTGGACGAATACGTTCTGTGGGCGGCGATAGTCAAGAGTCGCAGACATTTACGCAACTTGGATATTCGATTGCTAGAATAAGAGGAAGTACCGAACTGAAGGCAGGCATCAACGCGAGCTCTAATGACTCAAAGAGCGAAACAGCCGATTACTCTGAACTTGGATTTTTAGTATCTGCACAAATTGTTTTTTAATCAGGAGGACGTTTATGAAATATAGATTACTTTTTTTGGCGGCAGCGATCGCGGCGCCAACGATAACAACCAACATCGCGAGTGCGGAAACCGCTCCACCGGCGACTACGACAACTAGTACGACGGATTCAACCGAAGATACTTTGACGAATGAAGAGACTGCCGCAAACGTGACGCAGGATCGGCCCGAATGGAACTCTTCGGTGCAAACAAAGTATTCGCTTACTGACGAGCAAATGAAACAGATGACAGACGCGGGAATTAAAGGACCGGGCCTCGCAATTACCGCTGGGTTAGCAAAAGCATCAGGTAAAACTGTGCAAGAAGTTGCATTGATGCGTACCGAACAAAAAATGGGCTGGGGAAAAATCGCAAAAGATCTCGGGGTTCATCCGAGTGAGATCGGCCAATCGGTTTCGTCATTGCATAAGAACATCAAAGAAGGCCGAGTCGATGCGCGCGCCGATAACCGCGCCAAACGCGAAGCCCGCATGGCTGCAAAAGACGCGAAACGCCAACAGAAAATCGATCGCCGCGAAGCCAAACGCGCCGAAAAAGCCAACAAGAAGCAATAGCCAACCCGGCCAACCGGTGCGCCGCCCACTTTGGTTAGGTGGCGGCGGCGATGGAGCCGGCCGCCATTTTTGAGGTTGCTAGGCGGCGGTGTTTGTCGACGAAGAATGCGAAGATCACGAAGAGCCATTGCAGATTTCCTGCGACAGCGACAGCGTGGATATTTGGTGGTGGCGGCGCAAACAGATTTACCAAATGAAGAACGGCAAGCAGAAAAAATAAAAACCACATGCCGAAGCGGCCAAATGGAATTTTTGCGTGTGTCACGCGTTTGTACATTGAAAACCCAACGACAAAAATTGAAAGCTCAATTAGGAGCGTAAGCCACTTTAGATTCCAAAGCCCCATTCCCAACTCTGGTCCCCCCGGATACAGTGGCAAGTCAGGTTGATGCGTAAGCAAATCTAAAAACCAATGACTTAGGACAAGTGCCCCTACCCAACGCGCGCCTTTGTGATCCTTCGTGAGCTTCAAGTATAAAAAACCGACTACGAGCGACCAAATCGCAACCATCAACAAACTGTGACTAAATGGATAATCGGTAAACGCGATTGGAGTTGTAGCGGTATTCCCTGGATCGATTTCCGCGTGCTCTATTCCGAGCAACAAAAGAATTGGCCACAACAAATCAATGAGGACGGCCGCTGCGAATAGAACTCCCAGCGACACTCTTGGAACATATTTCTTAGATGCAAATGCTATGGCGTAATGTCCAATGAACACATCACGATTGTTTCAGAGATGAGAAGCGCATGCAAGGACTGCCCGAAGGGCTAGTCCTGGGATACTAAATATTACTGAGTGTTTGCGGTGGTGTTTTGAGCCTGTGGAACGACACGTGCCACGATGTTCTTCTTATCAACCAAACCAAACGTTCCACTGTCTGAGTTTCCGCGTGGAACGTGTGAAAGGATCAACACTTTCCCCTCGGTAATTTTGCCGTTGGTTTCTTTTTGGTGTGCGAACAAAACCGGTTCACGTTTTGAGTTACCCAAGTAGTAAGGCTTTCCAGTCGAAGCGATCAAAGGTTTTCCATTGATCGAAACTCTCCAGCCGTCGTTGTCTTTATCGCGCTCAAGCGAAAACGTGTCGCCTTCAATTCCTGCCACTTCTTTGATTACCGGCGGAAGCTCAGTCGAAATGTGGAACATCACGAAATGTCCGCGCTCAAGTGGATTGCAAGCGTAATAGTTTTTCTGAACATCGATCGGCTGCTCTTGCTCGATGCGGCCGCGCATGTATCCGTCAGGCATACGCGCTTGGCTTGTTTCAATTGCGCATTCGTCCTTTGGACCTTGAGCAACTTGGCCCGGCTTTTTCTTCATTAGAAGTAGCGTCGCGATTCCGACGACGACGAGGGCAAGTATTGCGATTCCGATGTGCTTCGTATTGAGACCCACAATGAACTCCTGAAGTTATCTTAAGTAAGCATTATGCTATCACTTTGTTTTACAAACAACAAAGCCGAGTCTTGGCAGACCCGGCTTTTTAATCGTAGTTGAACAATCTCAGTTTAGGCCGCGCGTCGCCGAGGTCCTGCGAAACGAGCAAAACGCGAATGCTTGTCGTTATGGACGTGACGAGGGTCCTTACTGTCGTATTGCGCTGGACCCAATTTGCGCGTTTCGCGCTCCTGCTTTCGCATTTCGAGAACCTTCCAGAAGATGTTCCCGCCTGAAGCATGAGGCTTCTTCGCCGCCATCGGTTTCGGCGCTCGCTTGTTCTTCTCAGTTTGAGATTTTGCTTTTGCACTGGTCATTTTTTTGGCCACCTTCATGACCATTTTCATGGGCTTTTTTATGGCCTTCGTTTTAATGGACTTCTTAATGGGCTTTTTCTTTGCTGGCATCATGGCCCTCCTCGTACTTTAGTCTCGGCAGTTCCTCGAGGAAAGTTGAGTGCCATGAGTGCTTGTCTCACACTCGCACATTAATCACGATCATGAGTCGGATCGACAAGTTCTTCGATTCGAGCGCGTAGAACCTCAAGCGAAAATTCTTCTGGCGGAATCGGTTTTCCGATATTGAGATAAATCGGTTTCCAAAGTCTTCGCGGTAATTTAAAAATCGCTTTTCCACCGCGGCGACTAAACATGCTTAAGTACAAACCGTTCAACGCCATCGGTACAACAGGAGACGGATCACGAGACAAAATTTTTGCGATGCCTGGCTTAAACGGTTGGAGGTTTCCGTCATAGGATACTTGTCCCTCTGGAAACAAACACACAACTTCGTTTTGTTGCAGAGCTTTTGAAACGACCTCGTAAGCATCATCCAGCAAAGTTGGATCCTCGCTGCGAGCTGCAATCCGAATCACTTTTGCTTGGCGCATGAGGTGTTTTCCGACGGGAACATCATAGTACTTATAATAAATAATGAATCTCGTTGGCCTGCCCATCGCACCCATGATGACCAGCCAATCGACGAAGCTTACGTGATTACACGCAAGCACGACCGGTCCGCGTTCAGGGATATTCTCGTAACCTTTCACGTGCAAACGATACAAGAGATGCACGAGCGCCCAACTCCAAAGCCGCAACGTAAATTCAGGAATCCACGAGTAGATGTAGGCAGAAACGACTAAGTTCACAATCGCAAGAATAAGGAAGATTTCCGGAAGTGTCAGATCAAGCCAATAGAAGCCGATCATTAGTAAGCTTGATAAAATCATGGCGACCGAATTCATCATGTTATTTCCCGCAATGACTCTGGATCGAACGGAGTCGCGAGTCCGCTTTTGAATGAGCGAATACAATGGCGTGATAAAAATGCCGCCAAAAATTGCCATGAAGAAAAAATCAACGACTAGCCGATAGCCGATGACATGCTTGAAAAATTGGGGAACTGATACCAACACAGCACCGTTGATACTCGAAAGATTGACCCACGGTGCTTGAATAAAAAAGACATCAAGCAAAAATATTGTCATCCCCAACGAGCCGATCGGCACCAGACCGAGTTCAACTTTGCCGAACGATAGTTTTGAACAAAGCATTGCGCCGAGACCGATACCTAAAGTGAAAACGGCAAGGAACAAAGTGACCACTTGTTCGTTACTTCCTAGATAATCTCGACAATAAACAGGAAGAATGGAAACCACCCCGGCCGCGAAAAACCAAAACCACGAAATGCCGAGTATCGAATTGAAGACGACACGATTCTCTCTCGACAGTCGCCATGTACGAATCAAAGCCGGAAAAAGATGGTAACGAATAGTTAAATGAGGTGCGCCTACTTTAACCGGGCTTAACCTATTCGCCGTCACAATTCCCGCTTGCGCTATAAGAAACATGACGATTGAAACTGCGAATTCAAAATTGGTTGCCGCAATCGCAACGCCAGCCAAAATCCAACCGATCAGAATTGCACCGAATGTTCCGAGCTGAACATGGGCGTTTGCTTCGACAAGCTGCTTTGACTGAACCAACTGAGGAAGAATGCTGTACTTAACCGGACTAAAAAAAGCGGAATGAGTACCAAGCAGAAAGACGATAAGCAAAAGGAGCAGATAGTTTTCGGTGAAAAATCCGGCGACGCCAACGAGAACGATCACCATCTCGGCCAATTTGGCGATTCGAATGATTCGAGTTTTTTCAAATTTGTCGCCAAGTTGTCCTGCGAGCGACGAGAAAAGTAGAAACGGAAGTAAGTACAAGCCACCTAAAAGTGCGACAAGCCATTTCGTCTCAACAAACCCAATAACAACGCCCTTGTACGTAATAAGAATCGCGAGCGCGTTTTTTAAAAAGTTATCGTTCAACGAAGTTAGAAGTTGCGTCCAAAAGAGGGAGCCGAATTGTCGTTCGCTTAGAATCCTTCTTAGCGACATTTCCTACAGCTCCTTAGAATTGCAGCGGCTGACTCAACTCATCGAGAGTCAGCGTAAAGCTTGGAACGAAGTTTTCGAGGAAGTATTGCACTTCAGGTTTCACTCGAAGAGTCTCAATTTTTAGCAAAATCGTTCGCTCAGCTTTACTAAACTCGTTATTACCTGCAGCTTTTTCTTCAAGGCACTTAATGTAAGCGCAAAGGGTGTCGGCCGATTTGATGAGTTGTTGAATCTCAGCTTCGTCTGCACTCGGACTCAAAAGCTCTTTGTAATCAGGCTGGAACTCAAGCGGTAGCAACTTTACTAGTTGCTTCACTGCATGCCCTTCGATCGCCTTATAAGCTTCTCTAATTTCGGGGTTGAAGTATTTTACAGGCGTCGGCATATCACCGGTTAAAACTTCGGTAGCGTCGTGAAAAATAGCGTAGAGGGCTACCCGCTCGGGCTGTACCTTGCCGCCAAATTTTTTATTTTTAATGAGCGCTAGCGCGTGTGCAACGACTGCAACTTGCAAGCTGTGTTCTTGCACGTTTTCACGCTGGAGGCATCTCATGAGGCTCCAGCGGTCGATTAATTTCATTCGGGATAAATAGGCGAAGAAATGAAACATTCAAATGTGATAACCCGCCGAGGCGGGCTAACACAATCAGAAGTTTGCGCTACAGCTACCTACTGGTGCAGGACGACGAGCCGGGACTATGTCCGCCACTTTAGAGGAAACTGGTACCGATACTGGCTTAGTTACTTTATCAGTCACTTTAACCGATACGTTGTTGGTCACAGCGTCTTTTGCCGCACGCTTAGCTGCAAGATCAACGACCTTGCCGTTCGTTTTTGCGACGTCTGCGAGAAGCTCGATTAATTTCGTTCCAAGGAGACCCGTACGGCCGACGTATTCGGCCATTGATTCTCTTGCGGTACGCATGCCTGACTCGGTCAACTTCGTGCGGAGATTATCAATTGAGCGCTGCACCCACTGAGACGGCGTTACCTTTTGACGAACAACCCACTCTGGAACAACGGACGCAAAAGCAGATCCACGGTTCTTATCGACTGCATCCAATACGCGGTCGCCGCCAGTACCTTCCCAGATACGAGAAAACCAAGTGAGGTGCGAGCGAGGAATATCACGCATCTTTGCCGTGATCTTCTTGCCCTTGAACTAATTTAATTTTTGCAATTCAGCGCCAGCTTCTTTAATTCCGCTCGCTGCATCCATACCGTCACGTTGAATGTTTACGATCTTTACATTCTTTAAGCCAAGCTTTTGAGTGATCCGTTCGACTTCTTTTGCTGCGTTCTCGCCGTCGGCAAAAATATACTCAACAGTTCCTTTTTCCATTGCAAGCTGAACAGCGAGTTCGCGATATTTTTCGGTCTTGCTAAGAGTCGCTTTCCACTCAAGTGCTGTTGCACCGTCCATGCCGAAAGGAACAGTCTTGATCACAAGATAGCTCTCGTTGATCCCGATATCGTGCATAAGTCCGTTGAGGTACTGTCCACGAGCACCCGTTAATGCGCGCGATGTGAAGAGATCGTCAACGCCATGTGGATCGGCAACGATAATTGCTTTTGAATTTTCAAAACTACCACGGTGATGACCGAAATCTAAAACTTCAGGCGCGGTTTTCACGTTGAATGCATCAATACCATCCGTTTTAAAATTCTTTCCTGGCTTCGTCTCAAAAATTTCCTTGAGGTTCAAGGCGCCCTTTAGCGCTTGAGCAACTTTTTCGCCTGGGCCACGATCGAAAATGTAACGAGACTCAGGTAAACGAGGACGAGCCGTCCAAAGTTCACGCGGGTCTGGCATTTGCGATGGCTTTGCTCTTGTAGCTTCGTCGATTGCCTTATCGTTAAAGCGAACTCTGTCGCGAGTACCAGAAACGATCACGTGAGGTTTTCCGCTCATGCGTGATGCGCTTGATACAGAAACCATGCGGATTCCTGGAGTACCAAACTCATAAAATCCTGGGCGGATTTCTGCGCGGCCATAGCGATACGGTTCGCCTTGATGCCATTTGTTTGTCCAACCAGCGTCGGGCTCAACCATCCAACCTTTTTTCTGATAAGGCAAAAGTACGCGGAGGGACTCACCCACACGTTTTGCAGCATCCATCGGAGTGAGACGGCTAAGCGCACTTGGATGTGGCATTTCCGTTACTAGGATATCGCGTTCAATCACTGTTCCATCGGATAATTTAAGTCCACGTAGGTTACGCGTGACTTCACCGTTGATCGTAATTTTATTGAGATCATACCCGCCCACCTGAGCTGGGTTGATGATACCACTTCCGTCGATGCCGCCATTCGAGAAGACCATCATCTTCATGGCTTTCGTTTCGCGTAGGCTCAGCGCTTTTTGCGCGA
Source organism: Bdellovibrionales bacterium (assembly GCA_031416685.1). Taxonomy (GTDB): domain Bacteria; phylum Bdellovibrionota; class Bdellovibrionia; order Bdellovibrionales; family JAMPXM01; genus JANOUF01. The sequence goes on along the minus strand of JANOUF010000444.1, from coordinate 6,120 downwards.
TCTTTTGCATTGCTTCGACTTTGTAATCAAGTTTCACTTCGCCGTTTCGTTCAAACGCTTGAATTGCAGCTTCGATATCGCGAACTGCGTACTTATGAAGTTCAGCATCGCGACCTGGAGTTGCCGCTTTCTTCTTCTCAACCTCAAGCTGGGCGATAAGCTCCGCTTTATAAAGGTCTTTTAACTCTTTATCTTCTTTGAAAAGTTCTAGGTAAATATCATTCCCGTTTTTATCGACTGGAACTACGAATTCATTGTTACCGCCACCACTCACTGCTTTCGTTTGTGGTACACGCATGCTCTTTAATTTCTCTGGATTCAAGCGAGTTCCGACTTGTGCGCCTCGGCTAATTAGGAACTCAGCCATCGCATCACGAGCAGCTCCTCCGAAAAGTACGAGTAGACGAAGTGATTCAGGATTGTTCTTAATCGTCCATTCAATGTAAGCATTACGGCTTAGAGTATTGGCACTGAGTGGATCGTTCGACATCGCCCAGAGTTGCGCTTCGACATAACTATTGAATTTGATTTTCGGAATTCCGTTGGCATCGGTCTCAACCATGGGGTGCGTGAAAGCGCCGTACTGACCATATATAGTTGAAAGATAGGCATTGGAAAATCCTGCACTCTTATCAACACCAAAATAGTTTGCGAAGTCTTGCGCGCGACCACCGAATCCAGCAGTTGCAGTGTGTTTTGCGAATTCCGCTACGTGAGTTCCGTCCTGTCCCCAAAACGCAACCTTCACACTGTTCGGTTCAAGACGGGTACGAAACGCCATCGTTCCGTAAATGAAACGAAACTTCTGTTTATCCATCGTTTCATCCGCGAACGCTTTAAATTCAGGAAGTTCCGCATACCAATCAATAAGCTTGCGACCCATTTCAGTCGATGGATCTGGGCCCGGGTTATATTCCCATGCTGGAATGGATTCGGTAGGTGGCCCAGCGTGCGTAGGAAACGCAGGCACCAAAAGTACTAAAGCCAGGAACGCGCTTAAAAACTTTGAAAAATAAGATGGCTTCATCGATTGAGCTCCAAACCAATAGGTTTACTTTCGAAGCATGAGAACAGCATGAACGATGCCGCGGTAATCGCGAACTGGATGCTTGTAGGTAGTTCATAGGTGTCGAAACGCTAAACAAGAGCCGTTCAGCGGCAAGCCAGTGCTTGTGGATGTGTGTCTGATTAGGGTGGTCGAGTGTGATTGTGATTTTACAACAAGATCATGCAATCAACGATATTGCGTGAGGCGCAAAGGGTAGCTTCGAGGAATGAATAAGAAGCACGGGTTCAACGCCGTCTATATCATCTTTGCTGTTTGGGGAATCATGCTTGCGCAAAGTCTTTGGGTCTCTATGACCCAGATTTCGCATATCCCTTACAGCGAGTTTTTGACCCGTTTAAAAACTGGCGAAGTTTCTGAGGTTGTTGTCTCAGACAACCACATTCGCGGAAAATTCAAAACTGTCGCGAAAGATCAACCTGCCGAATTCATGACTGCGCGAATGGAAGATGATCTTGCCCAAGTGCTCGCACAAAGTGACGTCAAGTTCAGTCGGATCATTGAAAGCAATATTCTCTCAAGCGTCATGTCATGGATCATTCCGGCCCTCATCTTCTTCGGGATTTGGGCCATCTTCATTCGCCGCATGCAACAACGCATGGGTGGCGGCTTCATGTCGATCGGTAAGAGCAAAGCAAAGATCTATGTCGAGCAAGATACGAAAACGACTTTCAATGATGTTGCCGGAGTCGATGAAGGAAAGGAAGAGCTTAAAGAAATCGTTGGGTTTTTGAAGAATCCGAAAGACTACGGTCGGCTCGGTGCTCGCACTCCGAAAGGGGTCTTGCTTGTTGGCCCTCCGGGTACAGGTAAAACATTGTTGGCTAAAGCCGTTGCAGGTGAAGCTGGCGTTCCGTTTTTCTCAATTAGCGGTTCTGAATTTGTGGAAATGTTTGTCGGCCTTGGCGCCGCCCGAGTTCGTGATTTGTTCGAACAAGGACGCGCAAAAGCTCCGTGCATTATCTTTATCGACGAACTCGATGCTCTCGGAAAAGCGCGCAACAACCCGATGGCCTCGCACGACGAGAAGGAACAAACACTCAATCAGTTGCTAGTTGAGATGGATGGCTTCGATGCAAGTTCGGGTGTCGTACTTATCGGTGCAACGAACCGCCCTGAGATTTTGGATCCTGCACTTCTCCGCGCTGGCCGTTTTGATCGACAAGTTTTGGTTGATCGTCCTGATAAACGCGGCCGTGTCGACATTTTAAAAGTACACAGCAAAAAAATTCAGATGGAAGAAAATTTAGATCTCGAGCAAGTCGCAGATCTCACGCCCGGCTTCACGGGCGCTGACCTTGCAAACTTAGTAAATGAAGCGGCCATCGTAGCAACTAGAAGAAACGCTCTGAAAGTTGCCCTCAGCGATTACACTCTGGCGTTCGAAAGACTTATCGCTGGCCTTGAGCGCAGAAATCGTCTCCTCAACCCGCGCGAAAGAAAAATTGTCGCCTACCACGAGATGGGTCACGCCTTTATCGCAAGTGCACTTCCAGGTTGCGACCCGGTTCACAAGATTTCAATTATTCCTAGAGGCGTGGGCGCCCTTGGCTATACATTGCAACGACCCACAGGCGATCGTTTCTTGATGACCGAAGATGAACTCAAAAATCGCATGGCTGTTCTGCTCGGCGGTCGCGCAGCAGAGCTGGTCACTTTCAATCATCTTTCCACTGGGGCGGCTGATGATTTAGTAAAAGCGACCGACATTGCTCGCAGCATGGTAGCCCGCTACGGGATGGACAAGCTACTTGGCTCGACCACTTACGACTTCGATCAGCCTGGGTTTTTGGGACCAAACGAAGGCAGCTTCATGAAGCGAAAGTACAGCGACGAAACCGCTCGTGAGCTTGACGTGTCGGTTAAGAACCTAGTCGAAGATCAACTCGATCGTGCTGTGAGTATTATCGGACAAAATCGTTTGCTTCTCGAGGAAGGCGCAAATCTTCTCTTGGAAAAAGAAACGTTGGACCAAAAACAACTCGAGTCACTTGTTGCGCGAATTCGTATTACAGAGGTTGATCGCGGCGGAAACTTTGTCGTCGGCAAAGCTCAAGGCGACGACATCTCACCTACGCTTTAGTCAACGCTCGCAGCAATCGTTGGATTTTCCAGCGCTGCCGCGTGTTTCATAAAATACATCCATAGGGGCACCATGCGCGGATCGAAGTTGAGTGCGCGCATTTCCGCATAAGCAGCGCTTGCGCTCCAGCCTTCGTATTTTACTCGGTAAAGTCCGACAATCATTCCCGTGCGATCTTTGCCAGCTTGGCAATGAACGTGAATCGGTTGGTTCTTTGCGTTCGTGAGATGGCCCAGAATTTCTTGAACGTACTTTTGAGTTGGATACTCCCAAGGTTTCATCGGAAACGAAAGATACTCAAAGCCCATTTCGGCTGCGATCTTTCGCTCTTTTTCCTGCCAAACGGTTTCGTGACGGAGGTTGATGATCGTTTTAATTCCGAGCGATTTGAGTCTCTCATAGTCTTCTTTGGTATCTGGCTGATCAGAGCGATAGATGCCCTCGGCGACGTGAATAAAACGTTTTAAATCTGCATGTGCAGAAACTGAAAAACTGAGGATCGAGAACAGAAACAGAATAAACGTGCGATTCATGGCCCCTCCAAACCTGGCCATCACAGCCGTTTCCGGGCCGCCGGTCAACTGTAAGGCCTGGTAATCACTTCAAATGGCGCGAAATATAGAGGCACTGGGGGCTGACACCCAACTCCCCGCTTTCCTTTTCACCCTTGTTCAGGCAAAACCACGCTTCGTAAATGGGGAATCGACTAGTGAAACCAAAGGCTTACATTCTGATGATGTTAGTGATCGGAGCAGCACTTGGCTGCGCACGTTCTCCTTCGCAACTGCATCACGTAAATGTCAGCGCGATTTTTGGCGGAACTGATGTTTTGCCCAATGAGAAATTGGCCCGAACAGTCGTGGCCGTTCATTCGATATACCCAGGCGCAAACGAAGGCACGATTTGCTCCGGAACAATCATCAGCGATTCACTCGTAATCACGGCCGCTCATTGTTTAGTGGACAAAGGTGTTTCTCGCACAATTCTTTTCGGCGTAAATGCAAAAGAACCTGTCGGTCGCCGCAGAGTTGTTCATGAAACTAGTCATCCTGGCTGGGCGAAAATTGAAACGATTCACGCTATGCCACAAGAAGAGAGAAGCGTTGCCGATCATGTGACTTATCTCAATTCAAGCTGGAGCGACATTGCAGTTTTAAAATTTGAAGGCGGATTACCTGAAGGATTTGTTGCGTCGAAAATTCTAACCGATGCAGACCTTATCAAGCCTACGGCGAAGGTGATCGCAGCCGGTTACGGAATCTCCGACCCAAGTGAAGGCACTGGTAACGGAATTCTTCGCAGCACTGAACTTAGTATCGATAATCCGAATTACCATGCTGACGAGTTTACGATCGAGCAAACTGAGCGCGGAACCTGCGAAGGCGATTCAGGCGGACCAATTTTTATAAAAGACGGCGCGGATCTCGTGCTCGCCGGAATCACAAGCCACGGCATCAATGATGAAGCATGTCGCGGCAAAACTGTATTTACTTTTCTTAGTCGCCACGCGGTCTGGCTAGCGACTAGCGCCAGTGAGCTCGTCACGCTTTTCCGTTACTAATTCTAACCTTGAAGCAAGCGAGCGATTCCCATGCAGAACGAATTCAAAGGCAAAACCGCATTGATTACAGGAGCCGGCACCGGAATCGGACGAGCGGTTGCTATTGGTTTTGCCAAGGAAGCGGCCAACGTTATTCTTATTGGTCGCAATCGCGACAACTTAACTGAAACAGCGAAGGACGTTCGAAGTGCAGGCGGTCACGTAGAAATTGTGGCGATGGACCTGACCAATGAAAAAGAAGTCGCGCACTTTTTTTCTAAACTCGGAACACTCGATTACGCAATTAACAACGCTGGCACTGAAGGCCGTATCGCCGAGATTTCAGAAATTACGATGAACGATTTTGATGAGGCGATGAACATTAACGTGCGTGCACTTTTTCAATGTGTCGCTGAAGAAGTAAAACATTTTCGCAAACACAAAAAGCCTGGCGCCATCGTTAATCTTTCTTCTGTTGCAGGTGTGGTTGGAATTCCGACTTCAAGCTTGTACGTCGCAGGCAAACATGCGGTTATCGGTCTGACAAAATCCGTCGCGCTTGAGCAAATCCGCAATGGCATTCGCGTGAACGCAGTTTGTCCAGGTGGTGTAGCAACGCCGATGATGGAAAGAATTTTTCCGGATGGGCTCGACGATATTGGCAAGTCCTATCCTATCGGACGCATTGCAAAACCTGACGAAATTGCCCAATCTATCTTATGGCTTTGCTCGGAAAAATCGAGCTACGTCGTTGGCCATAGTCTAATCGTTGATGGTGGACGCACAGCTGAATAAGTGTTAGTTCATTGGACTATGACGACGCACTCTGAGTACATACCTAATCATCTTCGTCGCTATATAGCCGAGCAGGAATACGAACAATACACGGCGATTGATCATGCGAGCTGGCGCTACATTATGCGCATCTCTTACGACTTTTTTAAAACTCACGCCCACGCAAAGTACATCGACGGACTTAAAGAAACTGGAATCACCATTGATCGCATTCCGAAAATGCATGAGATGGATGAAAAGTTAAAACGCTTCGGCTGGCGAATTGCTGTCATCACAGGATTTATACCACCTGCGCCTTTTCTAGAGATGCTTTCTCTTCGCATTTTACCGATTGCTTGTGACATGCGTAAACTTGAACACGTCGATTACACTCCAGCGCCAGATATCGTTCACGAGGCTGCGGGACATGCGCCGATTATTTCTGATCCGGCATATTCTTCCTATTTAAGAAAGTTCGGCGAGATAGCACGGTACGTAATTTTCGCCAAAGAAGACGTCGATGTTTATAAAGCAGTTTTAGATCTTTCGGAAATTAAAGAGGATCCGGCTTCAACTGAAGAGTTGATCGCAAAAGCACAGAAAGCACTCGACGAGGCATCTGCGAAAGTCACTTACGTAAGCGAAGCGCAAGAGGTC
>JANOUF010000443.1:0-12433 GCA_031416685.1 Bdellovibrionales bacterium | reverse complement strand
TGAACCGATCTTTAAAATCGAAGTCATAACTCCAGATGAATTCATGGGTAACGTGATCGGTGACTTAAACTCCCGTCGAGGCAAAGTTCACAGCATGAGTGCTCGCCACAATGTGCAGGTCATCGATGCCGAAGTTCCACTCGCAACTATGTTCGGATACGCCACCGATTTACGTTCAGTCAGTCAGGGCCGCGCGACATTCACAATGGAATTCCTCCAATTTGCAGCGGTCCCTCCAAAGGTTTCGACTGAGATTTTGACCCGCTTGGGCCGAGTTTAATGTAGTCGTCACGTGACGACTACATTTCCAAAAAAGCTTTCTACGTCGGCAACTGAATTGCATATTCTGTAGCCGAGGAGATTAGTTAAATGCCAGTCACACCATTTCATTTTGGGCCCGGAGTTTTAATAAAATCCGTAGTTCCCCGATGGTTTAGTTTGCGAGCTTTTATTCTCGTGCAAGTGGTTATCGATTTTGAAACGGCGTGGAACATTGTCCGCGGAAACAATCGGCTTCATACAGTGTTTCATTCGTACATGGGCGCGACTGTCGCGATGCTTTGCGCGTTTGGACTGGTGGTGCTTTCCAACGCAATTATCAGACAAGTGCAGGCTAGGCCGTTTCAACTACGAAGCTTTGAAATTCGATCTTCAGTGTTTGGGATCATCGTTGGAGGCTGGTCACACGTTTTCTTAGACAGCATAATGCATGCAGATCTGTATCCGTTTTACCCGCTTGGCCGCCAGCAACCGCAGCTGGCAATGTGGTCGCTGGAAAAGCTGCACGCCATCTGCCTACTTGGCTTTGTGCTCGGTGGGGTGATCCTAATAATTCGCTCTGTTGCGGAGTATTTGAGGGGCAAAGGTCGCAACAATTCCCCTGGCGCGTAATGGAATTCCTCCAATTCGCAGCCGTCCCACCTAAGGTTTCCACTGAGATTTTGACTCGGTTGGGCCGAGTCTAAGGCTCCAGATCGAATTAAACCGGGTTCTGGCTCGGCATTCAGGCCAACTCTATAAGCCGACGACCAACAAAAACCCCAAGTGCGGAATTCGACTTCGAAAATCGGATAGGGCACGAGAAAAATTTTGACAAAATGGCAAGTAAGAATGCATTATCGCCGACTCGCGCTAATTAATTTCAAAGTCTAATTCAGAGTTAGTCTTCGAAATCGACCATTTGCAACATGCTGTCAGCGAAAGCTGTAACGATGTTTGAGGTGGTCAAGGTTGGTTGCAACCTATTGTTTTTTTAAGAATTTGTTCTGAACAAGAGAGAGAAATATGCAGAGTCAAAAAATTCGCATTAGGCTCAAAGCGTTTGACCACAAACTCCTCGACCAATCGACACGTGAAATCGTCGAGACGGCACGTCGTACGGGTGCACGGGTAGCGGGACCGATCCCACTTCCAACTCGTATCAATCGTTATACCGTTCTTCGTTCACCACACGTCGATAAGAAGTCGCGTGAGCAGTTCGAAATTCGCACACACAAGCGGATGCTCGACATTCTTGAACCAACACAACAAACCGTCGATCAATTGATGAAGCTCGATCTATCAGCTGGCGTCGATGTCGAAATTAAACTGTCGACAGTCTAAGAGGATTGAATCATGGCTGATACGCAAAATACAGACAGCGTGAAACTGACAGGCCTCTTCGCTACGAAGATCGGCATGTCGGCTGTTTACAATGAAAACGGCGAATACGTTCCAGTAACGGTTTTGAAATATGAACCGATGGTTGTGTCGCAAATAAAAACTAAAGAAAAAGATGGCTACGCAGCTGTTCAAGTAGCGGCTCGTCCGAAGCGTCCGGGTTTGTCGACTAAGGCACAACGCGGTCACCTTAAAGGTGCTGGCTTCGAAAATGGCGCGCACTTGGTACGCGAACTTCGTGTTGAGATCCCAGAAGGTCTCGCAGTCGGCACGCGCATTAGTCTCGACAGTCTCGCTAAAGGCGACACTGTAAAGATCGTTGCGACATCAAAAGGTAAAGGTTTTGCCGGCGTACTTAAGCGCTGGAACTTCCAGGGCGGTCCTGCAACTCACGGTTCGCATTTCCATCGTCAGCCAGGTTCTATCGGTAACCGTACTTGGCCAGGTCGGGTAATGCCGGGCAAAAAATTTCCAGGCCATCTCGGTGACGAAACAGTCACTGTGAAAAGCGTGAAGATCGTTGATGTTCGCGCAGAAGAAGGCGTGATCCTTGTAAAGGGTCCCGTTCCAGGAAGCCGCAACACACTCGTTAAGTTAGTGAAAGAGCAATAACGATGGCTACACAAGTATTGAATTGGGATAAGAAAAAAGTCGGCGAAGTAACTCTCACACCGGAAGTGTTTGAAGGTCCTGTTCGTAAGGATATCTTGCACACGGTGGTGAAATGGCAACTTGCTTGCCGGCGCCAAGGTACACACGCAACGAAGACTAAAGGTCTCGTAGCAGGTGGTGGTAAAAAGCCTTTCAAACAAAAAGGTACAGGTAATGCTCGTCAAGGTTCGACACGTTCTCCGCTTAATCCAGGCGGCGGTACAATGTTCGGTCCATTGCCACGCGATTACTCTTACACGCTTCCAAAGAAAGTACGCCAAGCGGGTCTCCGCACGGCACTTTCTCTTTTAAATAAAGAAGGCCGTCTTTTCATCGTTGATGAAATGACATCTCAAGGAAAAACAAAAGAACTCGCAAAACGTTTGAAAGATTTCGGTTTAGAAAAAGCCGTTCTCATCGATGCGAACAAGAACGACAAGTTCACGCTCGCTTCAAACAATTTAGTTAAGTTCCGTTACTACGGTGTTGAAGGTTTGAACGTTTACGATCTGCTTAAGTACAACTCAGCAGTTATTACTAAAGGTTCACTCGACCGTATCAACGCTCGCTGTGGCGCTGACGAAGCAAAGCCTCGTCGTAAAAAGACGGAGAAGTAAGATGCTCGATATCATCAAAAGACCACTCGTAAGTGAAAAGAACGCATCTCACGCAGAGCTCGCGAACACATACACGTTCGAAGTTGCTGATGATGCGACTAAGCCCCAAATCAAAGTTGCGATAGAAAAAGCATTCAACGTGAAAGTTGACAGCGTTCGCACACAAATTTGTCGCGGTCGTTGGTTTCGTAAGAACCAGAAGCTTGGCGCACCAAAGAGCTGGAAGAAGGCTCTCGTGAAGCTGAAAAATGGCGAGAAAATCTCGCTCTTTGAGGGGGCATAAGCACCATGGGTATTAAGCAATATCGCCCAAGAACTCCTGGCCGTCGTGGAATGACTGGCTACGATTTCGCGGAAATCACAAAATCGACACCTGAAAAGAGCCTGACTGAGCCGATGCGCCGGACGGCTGCTCGTGGTAACCACGGTCAGATCACAATCCGTCACCAAGGTGGCGGTCATAAACGTCGCTACCGTATCATCGACTTCAAACGTACGAAGATCGATGTTCCGGCAAAAGTTGCGTCGATTGAATACGATCCAAATCGCACAGCACGTATCGCACTTCTGCATTATGCAGATGGCGAGAAGGCGTACATTGTTGCACCAATCGGTTTGAATGTTGGCGACACTGTTTTGGCTTCTGCTACAGCGGATATCAAGCCAGGCAACTCGCTTCCACTAAATTCAATTCCAACTGGTACCATCATCCACAACATCGAAATGCGTCCTGGTAAGGGTGCACAAATCGCACGCGGTGCTGGTGCAAGTGCAACGTTGGTCGCAAAACTTGGTCAGTATTGCCAAGTTCGTCTTCCTTCAGGCGAAGTTCGCCAAATTCTTTCAAACTGCACGGCTTCAGTCGGACAGGTTGGAAACACAGACAACGAAAATATCTCGATCGGTAAAGCTGGTCGTTCGCGCTGGAAAGGCATTCGCCCTTCAGTTCGCGGTATGCACATGAACCCGGTCGATCACCCACTCGGTGGTGGTGAAGGCGTGGGTAAGGGTCACCATCCAGTGACTCCTTGGGGTCAGCCTTGCAAAGGCTATAAGACTCGTCACAACAAGCGTACGAATAGCCAGATTATTAAGAGACGGAAGTAAGGGGTAGCTCGTGGGACGTTCGGTAAAAAAAGGTCCGTTTATTGACGGTCATCTTAATAAGAAGATCGCGAATGCAATTGAAAAAGGCGACAAGAAAGTCATCAAGACTTGGTCACGCCGTTCAACTGTACTTCCAGAAGCAGTCGGTTTGACGTTCGCAGTTCACAACGGACGCAAGTTCGTACCTGTTTACGTTACGGAACAAATGATTGGGCATAAGCTCGGTGAATTTGCGCCAACGCGCTCATACGCCGGCCACGCTGAAAAGAAAGCGGCTAAACCCGCTCCAGTGAAGGCGTAAGAGGAAAAAATGGAAGTTAAAGCAAGTCTCAATAATGTAAGAGTCAGCGCCCAGAAAGCACGTTGGGTTATTGATATGGTTCGCGGTAAAAACGTGAACGATGCGATCCAGATTTTGACGTTCGCTCCTCAGAAATCAGCTCTTCTCGTTAAGAAATTAATCGAGTCGGCAGTGGCGAATGCGGAACAAAAGAAAGTTATCGATATCGATAACCTTTACGTAAAGACAATCATGGCAGACATGGGTCCATCGCTTCGTCGTTTCCGTCCTCGTGCGCAAGGTCGCGCGACACCGGTTTTGAAGAAGTCGTGCCACATCAACGTCATCTTGGATGAAAGGTAATAACTGTGGGACAAAAGGTTAATCCAATTGGCTTCCGCGTTGGTGTAATTCGCACTTGGGATTCACGTTGGTACGCTAAAGGTAAACTCTATTCTGACAACTTGCTCGAAGATTTCAAACTTCGTAAATACTTGCGTGAAAAATTAAAACACGCCGGCGTTGCAAAGATCGAAATGGAACGTGCAGCGAAGAAAATCAAGATCATCATCTCGACAGCTCGTCCAGGTGTTGTGATCGGTAAAAAAGGTGCGGGCATCGACGGTCTAAAAGCAGACGTTCAGAAGCTCACTCCAAACGAAGTGTTCATCAATATCCAGGAAGTTCGTAAACCAGATATCGATGCGACATTGGCTGCAGAGAACATCGCTCTCCAACTCGAGAAGCGTATTTCTTGGCGCCGCGCTCTTAAGAAAACAATGGCTGCTGCAATTCGCGGTGGTGTTCGTGGTGTAAAAGTTCAAGTTGCTGGTCGTCTTGACGGTGCGGAAATCGCACGCACAGAAGGCTACACAGAGAAGAGCGTTCCACGTCACACACTTCGTGCGGATATCGATTACGGAACTGCAGAAGCAATGACAGCTTACGGCCTCATCGGCGTAAAAGTTTGGATCTACAAGGGTGACGTAATGTCAGCTCGTGAAGCTCAGGAGGCGACACGTGTTAAGTCCTAAGAGAGTAAAATACAGAAAGCAGCACAAAGGTCGCCGTAAAGGCTTCGCTGCTCGCACGAACACAGTTGCGTTTGGAGATTTCGGTCTTCAAGCAGTTGAAGATTGCGCACTGACAGCTCGTCAAATCGAAGCTGGCCGTATCGCGATCAGCCGCTCGGTAAAACGTGGCGGTAAAGTTTGGGTCCGTTCTTTCCCACATAAGCCGGTAACACGTAAGCCGGCTGAAGTGCGGATGGGATCTGGTAAAGGTAACCCGGAATTATGGGTTTCCGTTGTTCGCCCAGGCCAAGTTATTTTTGAAATTAACGGTGTGACAAAAGAACAAGCGGCCGAAGCGTTTCGCTTAGCTGCTCACAAACTTCCGTTGAAAACCCGTTTCTTGGAACGTGAGTAAGACAATGAAGTACGAAGAATTAGCAGGATTACCTGCAACAGAATTGAATAAGAAAAAGCAAGATTTGCGTCAGCAGCTTTTCACTGCGCGCATGAAAAACGCTCTTGGTCAGATGACGAACCCGATGGAGATCCGTTCGATCCGTCGTGACATCGCTCGTTTGAACACAGCGGTAACCGCTAAAGCTGCTTCGCCGAAAGTTAAGGCGAAAAAAGCTAAGGCGAAAGGTTAATGGCCATGGCTACAAAGCAAACTGAAGAAACAGCAGCACGCGGTAAACCGATGGAAGTCGTCGGTGAAGTCGTGAGCGATAAAATGCACAAAACGATCGCGGTACAAATTTACCGTCTCGTTCGTCACAAGAAGTACGGCAAATTCATGCGCCGTTCTTCGGTCTTCAAGGCACACGACGAGAAGAACGAAGCAAAAAAAGGTGACGTAGTTCGCATCGTGCACACACGTCCGCTGAGTAAGACTAAGCGTTGGAAACTCGCTCAAGTTGTTCAAAAGGCGCAAGCGACCGATGAAATTTCAGAGGAGAGTGCACGATGATTCAAATGCAATCTCGCCTGAAAGTGGCGGACAACTCAGGAGCAAAAGAAGTTATGTGTATCAAGGTTCTTGGTGGATCCAAGCGCCGCACAGCTTCGATCGGTGACGTAATCGTTGTTTCTATTAAAGAAGCTCTTCCAACTGCAAAAGTGAAGAAGGGTGACGTGGCTAAAGCCGTTATCGTTCGCACGATCCACAAGGTTCGTCGCGCCGATGGCAGCTATATCCGCTTCGACGATAATTCAGCGGTTTTGATTAACAATAACAAAGAACCAATCGGCACTCGTATTTTCGGGCCGGTGGCAAGAGAGCTTCGCGCAGCACAATTCGTAAAGATTGTGTCGCTTGCTCCAGAAGTTCTCTAGGAGATTTGCCGTGAACCGATTGCAGGATAGATACAATAAAGAAATCGTTCCAGCGCTGAAGAAGTCGCTGAACGCAAAGAGCGCGATGCAAGTTCCGCGTCTTGAGAAGATAGTTATCAACATCTCAAGCGGCGAAGCTGTGCAAAACCCGAAAGTTATCAATATTATCGTTGATGAACTTTCAACTATCGCTGGCCAAAAAGCAGTTGTGACTAAAGCGAAGAAAGCCATCTCGAATTTCAAACTTCGTGAAGGCATGCCGATCGGTGCACGCGTAACTCTACGTCGTGAGCGTATGTGGTCTTTTATGGACCGCCTAACCAGCCTGGCGCTTCCTCGTGTACGCGACTTCCGTGGTCTTCCAAACAAGGGATTCGACGGTCGTGGCAGTTACAATCTTGGTCTTAAGGAACAAATCGTGTTCCCAGAGATCAACTATGATCGCGTAGAAAAAGTTCGCGGAATGAACATTACAATCGTCACTAGTGCAGAGACGGATGCCGAGGGAAAAGCTTTGCTTGAAGCTCTCGGGATGCCGTTCCGCAAGTAAGTAGGAGTTAATAAGTGGCTCGTTTAGCAATGAGAGTAAAAGCTGAAGCTAAGCCTAAATTTAAGGTGCGCACCGTTACTCGGTGTCAATTGTGCGGGCGTGGTCGCTCGTACATGCGCAAATTTAAGCTTTGCCGGATTTGTTTCCGGTTGAACGCATCGAAGGGTCTTCTCCCAGGTGTTACTAAGGCCAGCTGGTAAGCGGAGTTTATATGGATACTATTGCGGATTTCCTAACAAGAATTAGAAACGCCGGCATGGCAAAACACGAAAAAGTGGACGTGCCAGCATCAAAAGTACGCGTCGGTATTGCGAACGTTCTTCGCGACACGGGCTTCATCAAGAACTTCAAAGTAGTTCGCGATGGCAAGCAAGGTGTGATGCGTATTTACCTTCGTTACACAGATGACGGTCGTCACGCGATCACTGAAGTTGATCGTCGTAGCCGCCCGGGTCGTCGTTTTTACGTACAAAAGGATCAAATTCCTGCTGTTCGTTCAGGCTACGGCATCGCAGTTGTTAGCACGAGCCAAGGCATCTTGAGCGGTAAGCAAGCTCAGGAAAAAAATGTCGGTGGCGAATTGATTTGCACGGTCTACTAAGACCGTAAGGTTAAATTGAGTGGCAACGGAGCCACAAAGTGACTTAGAGGTCGCGAAAGCGACCGGGCAGCTAAAGGATAATATATGTCTCGTATCGGTAGATCTCCAGTCGTCGTCGCAAAAGAAGTGCAAGTGACGATCACTCCTGCAAACGAAGTTGTCGTTAAGGGAGCAAAGCATTCTCAGAAAGTTCAGATGAGCCCTGAGATCAAGGCTGCGTTTGAAGGCGGTCAGATTGTTCTGACTCGTACTGATGAAACAGCTCGTGTGCGTGCACTTCACGGTCTTTATCGCGCGTTGATTCAAAACGCAGTGACAGGCGTGACTACAGGTTTCACTCGTTCACTTGATTTAGTGGGCGTCGGTTACCGCGCTTCGGTTTCAGGAAAGAAACTCGAGCTTTCACTAGGGTATTCGCATCCAATCAACTTCCCGATTCCGGAAGGCATCGAGATTAAAGTTGAGAAGCAGACGAACATCACGGTCAGCGGTCCTAACAAGGGTCTCGTTGGTCAAGTGTCGGCAAAAATTCGTGGCTTCCGTCCACCTGAGCCATATCTCGGCAAAGGCGTTAAATACACGGACGAGCAGATACGACGTAAAGAGGGTAAATCAGCAGGTAAGTAATTTAAGTAGCGCAGCCTGAGTTCTAAATGTGGAACTCAGTATAGCGCTAAAGAGGTGTAGGTTGAGACTTCATATTGCAAAACATACGTCGCACAAAGAATCTTCTCGTTTGAAGAAGAAGCTCCGTATTCGCAAACGCGTTCACGGTTCGACTGAGCGCCCGCGCTTGTGCATCTTCCGTAGCGCTCGTCATATTTACGCGCAAATCATCGACGATGTAACAGGTCAGACTATCGCAAGTGCGTCGACTGTTGATGTTGAAGGACTAAAAAACGCAAACAAAGACACCGCGACTGCAATCGGTAAAGAGATCGCAAAACGCGCACAGGCTAAAAACATTAAGTCAGTGGTCTTTGATCGAAACGGATATCTCTATCATGGCCGTGTTAAATCATTGGCTGAGGGCGCGCGTGAAGCGGGCCTAGATTTTTAAGGGAGCGGATAAGTGGATAACAGACAACAACAAGCTTCTGAATTTGAAGAACGCGTAGTTGCGATTAAGCGCGTAGCGAAAGTTGTAAAAGGCGGTCGTCGCTTTTCTTTCGCTGCACTAGTCGTCGTCGGTAACGGCGCAGGCGAAGTTGGTTTCGGCACTGGTAAAGCAGGCGAAGTTCCAGAAGCAATCGGCAAGGCTAGCCGCGGTGCTAAGAAAGCATTCCGCACGGTGAATCTTGTTGAAGGTCGTACGATTTCTCACGAAGTCATCGGCCGTTTTGGAGCAGCGAAAGTTATCATGCGTCCAGCAGCACCTGGTGCTGGTGTGATCGCGGGTGGCGCTGTTCGTGCGGTACTTGAATCAGTTGGTGTAAAAGACATCCTCACAAAATGTGTTGGTACTCGTAACCCACACAATGCGGTTCGCGCGACTTTAGACGGCTTATCACAGCTTCGTTTACATGCGCCTTCGGCAGAACAAGGTAGTTAGTCATGGCAGCGAAAAAACAATTTCGAATCACACTCAAGCGAAGCGTAATCGGATGCACTGAATCTCAGCGCCGCACGGTTCGTGCACTTGGCCTTCGTAAAATGAATCACACAGTCACGATTGCTGATAATCCAGCAAACCGTGGCCAGATCGTTAAAGTTCAACATCTTCTCGATGTGAATCCGGAGTAATTTATGACCACCAATGTTCTTTCTAAACTTATTCCAAAGCGCGGTTCGACATTCGCTCCTAAGCGCGTTGGTCGTGGCGGTGCTCTCGGTAGCACGTCTGGTAAAGGCGACAAAGGTCAAAAGGCTCGCGCTGGCGGACGTGTTCGCTGGGGTTTTGAGGGTGGTCAAACACCAATGATGCGCCGACTTCCAAAGTTCGGTTTCTCAAACGTTGCGTTCCAAACGAAATACGACGTCATCAATCTTGATCAACTTAATAACTTCGATAAAGAAGCAACTCTTGAGCTCTTCGAAAAAAAGGGTCTCTTGAAATACGGTCGCGTAAAGATTCTTGGTCGCGGCGAGCTTAAAAAAGCGGTCACTGTTACAGCTCACAAAGTGAGTGAATCAGCACGTGCGGCAATTGAAAAAGCCGGCGGCAAAGTTGAGTTGATTGCAGCTCCAGGCGAAATTTCAGCAAAAATCGCTGTATCTCGCGCAAAAAACAAAGCAGCAAAAGCGGCAGTAGTAGCAGCAAGAAAATCAGCACGTAAATAAAGGTTGAGTGAGTGGCAGCAATCGAAGGTCTCGCAAAGAACACTGATCTCCGTAAACGCATTCTTTTCAGTCTTGCGATGCTCGCGATTTATCGCTTGGGCGTGCACATCCCAACTCCGGGCGTGGATGGATCAACTGTTCTTCAGTTCTTCCAAAACCAAGGCGGCATCTTAGGTCTTTTCAATACGTTCACCGGCGGAGCTCTGAACCAGTTCAGTATCTTCGCGCTCGGTATCATGCCTTACATTTCAAGCTCGATCATTTTCCAACTTTTAACAGCTGTTGTTCCTCAGCTCGAGTCTCTGAAAAAAGAAGGCGAGCAGGGACGTAAGAAAATCACGCAATATACGCGCTACGGAACTGTCGTACTCGCATTCGTGCAAGGTTATGCGATCAGTTCTTGGCTTATGAATTCAAACTTTGAAGGACGACCGTTGGTTGTTTCTCCGTATGTTGATTTCATGCCCTTCCAACTTTTAACTGTCATCACTCTCACCGCAGGCACGTGCTTCATTATGTGGTTGGGCGAACAGATCACTGAGCGTGGTTTGGGTGAAGGAGCATCGCTTATCATTTTCGCTGGTATCGCAGCCGGCATTCCAAGCGGCGCAGCTAGCTTAATTCAGCTCGTGAACGAAGGTCAGTTCAATGGTCTCGTAGCGGTTGGTATCATTTTATTAATGATTGCCGTGATCGCAGCGATCATCTTCTTAGAAGTTGGTCAGCGCAGAATTCCAATTCACTTCTCAGGTCGTGGCGGCCGTGTGCCGGGATCGGGACAGGCGAGCCATCTTCCTTTAAAAATCAATTTGTCTGGCGTTATTCCGCCAATCTTCGCGAGCAGCTTACTTTTATTCCCAGCGACTCTTGCGCAATTCACGCAAAATCCTTGGATTAAGCAGTTGCAGGATCAGCTCACGCCGACAGGCGCGATCTATAATATTTTGTTCGTCGCCCTCATCGTGTTCTTCTGCTTTTTCTATACTGAAATCGTAATGAACCCGACAGAGATCGCTGAGAACCTTAAAAAAGGCGGGAAGTTCATTCCTGGTATTCGCGCAGGCAAGAGCACTGCGGATTACATCAGCCGAGTCATGGAGCGCATCAACGTTGGTGGCGCAATTTACTTAAGTGCAATTTGTATTCTACCTACGCTTCTTGTGAGCCGACTCAATACGCCGTTTTACTTCGGTGGTACGAGCCTTCTCATCTTAGTGGGTGTTGCCCTCAATACGACTCAGCAAATTCAATCGTATTTGCTGACCCAAAAGTATGAAGGCTTCATGCGCGGAGCGAAGATCCGGAGCAACCGGAGGGTGCAATATTGAACCTGATCCTGTTCGGGCCTCCGGGCGCCGGTAAGGGTACTCAGTCGGAACTGTTGGTGGGCCGTGAAGGCATGCGCCAAATTAGTACCGGCGATTTGTTTCGTGCAGCCATCAAGAACCAAACGGCTCTTGGTCGCCAGGCAAAAGAGTATATGGATGCAGGGAAGTTGGTTCCGGATTCGGTCACAATTGCGATGGTCGAAGAGGTATTAGCTAAGTTAGGTGGACAGTCGTTTATTTTAGACGGCTTTCCCCGTACGGTGCCTCAAGCAGAAGCGTTAGATTCGCTTCTAAAGACACTGAACCTGAAGATCGGCAAAGTGCTGTTCTTAGAGGTGCCGCGAACTGAGCTTTTAAAGCGGTTAGCGGGACGCCGGGTTTGCAAACAATGTGGTGCAGTTTACCACGTCGATAGCAAACCTACGAAAAAGCCAGGCGTTTGCGATGCTTGTGGTAGCGAAGTCGTTCAGCGGAACGACGATAAAGAGGAAGCGATTCGGACTCGTCTTGAGGTCTATGACCAGAGCACGAGCCCGGTGAAAGAGTTTTATAAGCGAGCTGGGCAGTCGGTTGAACTCGACGGCACCGGAGACACAGAAGCGGTATTTCTAAGGATTAAAGCTCACATTAAGTGACCCTTGGCGGGGTCATTTAACTGACGGATTTCCTAGGAAAAAACCCTAGACTTCAATTTGCGCGGGTGATACAAAGTGCGACCGCGTTAATTATTTTTTTGTGTTTTTGTTGCGGCTGGCTTGGTTTTTGATGGGAATTTTTTCCCTAAAAATACTGAGGATTCAGTAGGTTAGCGTGGGCGAAGTTTTTGAGCGCCGGTGGAGCTAGAGTTATGAAAGTTAGAGCGTCCGTTAAGCGGATTTGCAACAAATGTAAGGTTATTAAACGCAAGGGCGTGATTCGCGTTATTTGCGAAAACCCGAAGCACAAGCAAAGGCAGGGTTAATCCATGGCTCGTATTGCCGGAGTGGATCTTCCTAGAAATAAACGTGTTCAAGTA
>JANOUF010000442.1:0-3430 GCA_031416685.1 Bdellovibrionales bacterium | reverse complement strand
ATCCAAATGGCTACATAGACTTAACGGCTGTTTTGGGACTTTTTTTGAGTCTTATTAGTCTAGAAATTGACCTGAAATGAGATTCGTCTGAGACGTGCGCTTAAAACGAAATTAACGCGACTTTAGCCGCGATAAACTATCAAAATAATGCGAATTTTTTCTCGGAACGAGACGGAAGTTTAGAAATTTCCTGCTTTTTTATCGTCTAAGGCGATGAAATTTCGTGGTGACTTGAAATTGATATGGCCCGAGTTGTGTCTAGCCCTAGACTTTTCTGATGAAGCTTTGGCTGTTCGGTCCAGCAACTACAGGAGCAACGTCTGGTTTGGCGAGCCAAGTTCTTCGCGAATGCTCATCGCAAGCTCGGTGATTTTGCGACATGTTTCAAGAATTCGGAAGTCGGGATTGAATTCTATAATGCCGATCATTTTTTGGAGAGTGTTTTTAATTTTTGGGTTTGATTCGGAATGGAGGGCATCGGTCAGATGCCACCAATAAAGTGTTGCGCGTCTTTGCCAATCGCCAAATTCCCCGTCTGAAATTCCTGTTATGCGATCAATGAAATCGGCCACCGCTTCAATTTTTTCTGCGTTCGTGGATAAGTGCATTGGCTCGGGGGCAATGTGATCTGGATGAAGAACTTCGGCACTCGGGTGATAACTTTCGGCGTCTTGGTTTTCTGGTTTCCCAAGATCTGGCCTGATATTGACCGTCGTTTGATCGAGCTTTCTATGGTGAACAGATTGGAGTGATTGCATTTGGGGGCCTCCCGGAAATTCGAGCGTCGAAATAGTGCGTCTTCAAGAGGACGCGACTTTATGGCGCTAGTTTATCGCGAACGCGTGCGGTTAAGGATGGTGATTGAGTGGACGAATTGTCACGAGCGCTTAACTTGTTCTAGAAATGCTCGGTGACTTCATTGAGTCGCTGGGTTTTTGAGATTACGGGTGCATCACTACAAAATATTTGGCGAGGGCATCGCGGCCGCGTCGTTCTTTTTTGAATAAAATTTGATTTTTGTAATCTGCGGTTTTCTTTTCGCTGGGCCACTTATTGTGTCCCCATCGAAAAGTAAACCTTCGATCGGCTTTGTTTGCTGTCGAAGTTTTTGGAAATGATGCGCGGGGATTTAGGGCGATAAGTTGTTCTTTCAATCGCGGTAGTTTAGAAAAATATTTTGAGTTTGATAGTTGTTTCGCTTGACGGTATTTTCCGAGAGAAAAATCGACTGTCCGCAAATAGACTTTTGAATGGTGTTTAATCTTCTGAATTTAAGCTGAGTCGAGTTCAATTCTTGCATTTCATTTTCAAAAGCAAATCTAGAGTTTTGTTCACTATGGACAATCCTCTGCTGACGAAAAACCGTGTGGTAAAAGATTTTCGGGCGAAATCTCTCTCGTAAACAAGAGGAGTAAATATGAAATTCGAATTGAACCAACTGCGCACGTTAGCTCGTGAAGTAGCAGCTCGTTACAATAAAGATGAAGCTGAACTGATGAAAATCATCAAAGAAGTCCATCAGTCAAAAGCTTTCTACAAATGGGGCTTCAGCAGCTTGTTTGAATATTGCGTTCAAGAGTTAATGCTTTCTGAGGCGAACACTTCAAACTTCACAGCTGTGGCTAAAAAAGCAAATGAAGTACCTGCACTAGTGCTCGCGGTTGAAACTGGTGAACTCAGCATTTCAAAAGCAAGAAAGATTGTGCCAGTGGTGACTCGAGAAAATCATGGCGAGTGGCTTGCGCTTGCGAAAACGTCCACTTCTCGTCAGATCGAGAAGGCCGTCGCAATTGCTCAGCCACAACTTCTGGTGAAAGAAACAATGAGGTTCGTCGCTGAAAACGTAATTTCAATGACGACTGCATTCAGTGAGGAAGAAGCAGAGCTTCTTAAGCGTGTGATGGATTTAGAGTCACAACGAACTCGAAAAGCTTCATCGAGAAAAGAGGCATTGGTTGCTGCGCTGAGGGAGTACATCGATCATCACGATCCAGTTGTAAAAGCAAAACGCGCTGAGATACGAGCGCAGAAAAATGCGACGCACCTGCTACGAAAATCTGTCCCGCGGGACAGAAGCATGAGCGTTACAAAAAGGTTTATGCCAAAAGGCGATCTGCCCTTCCGGCTGCACTCGTCCACGCAGTACATATGCGTGATCAGCGGCGGTGTACAATCACTAGTGATAGAAGTCGGTGTGGCGCTACCCGTTGGCTTGATACTCATCACATCATTCCGCGATCACTTGGTGGTGGCGACACTCTAGAGAATTTGACGACAGTGTGTTCAGCACATCATCGGTTAATTCATTCGGATCATTGAAATTAAAGGACACGGTTGGCGTGAGAAAACTAAGCTTGGGAGAGAAAACGCTCCCATCTGAATTTACTCAACCGCGCAGTTCGAAAGGTACTGGCTACCATCAATCTCGACGTAGCTAATGTCTTTTGAGTGAGGGTTCACATAGATGATGTTGATCAACTCGTTATCAGACGCGAGCATCGTCAGCGCGCCGTCATCGAGCAATGCGCCCGCAACATTAACTTCAGCATCCAACACCGGCTGGCGAGTTGAGCCACCAACGAAAACTTGAAGTTTTCCTGTCGCTTTCTCGCTGTCGATTTGGATCACACCACTCATTGTTGCCGCGTTACCCATTAATCCGTTTGGAGCTTTGCACTCAACAGTCACGGAGTTAGCAGACGCAATTGAAGAAAGACCTGTGACCAACACAAGAACCAAAGCAAATTTCATATTTTTCCTTTTTATTATTTGCACGCGCCAACAGAGTAAGGACCGCTCGTCAGTTCATTCGGGCCATCAAGTAATGTGAATTCGATTTTATTATCTTGAGTTACGCTCATGTCGTACAAAGACAATTCGTCGCTGATGAAATCTAAACTGATCAGGTCGCTCAAAATTCCTGAAGCAACTTCTGCGTCGCCCTTAAAACAGAGATTTTCTCCTGGAGAAACTTGACCGCCGCAATCATACATTTCGCTTTGATTTACGTCATTTACTGTCGCAACAACTTCTTGCCCGTTGCTTCTGCAAACCAAACTACCATCTGCCGCCGAAGCCGCGCTCGCAACCGTGCATACTGCAATTGCCAAAATGAATGTTTTCATCGAAGAACTCCTGCGGTTTAATTCTTCGACAAGATATAGGAAAGTCGGACCCACCGACAGGCGTCTGAAATAAAACCCCGACTGTCAAAAAAGTAGGCGGTGAATGGGCTGTTATAGGCCAGTCTAACCGAACCAGACACGCTCGCATGTAACCGACTTATTCTTTGCAAGTCCGAAGCGCCAAGTTAAACCGATCATTCGACTCCATGTTGGAAATCTCAACGGAGTCTAACAATTTGTTACCGCGCTCATTCTTTAATTCTACGCGGTACTTCCCGCGTTCGGTGATCGCGATGTACTTGAAC
>JANOUF010000441.1:0-6080 GCA_031416685.1 Bdellovibrionales bacterium | reverse complement strand
CGATATCCGCTGTCGTGTTGAATGCGTGGGGCGAAAGTCTCACGCCGCCAGCGCGGGCCGCGTGACTGATCTTTGCTTTCGATAACGAATCTTCTATTTCTTTTAGCGTTCTGTGTTTGGATTGATCGGTCGCTCTGAATGTGACGATTGCACCTCGTTGATCAGGACCGTTTGGCATCAACACTTTGTAGCCTCGCTCACGTAATCCATGCATCAAGCGTTTTGCTAAGAACTCTGCTTCCTGGGCAATGCGGCCGATTCCGACTTCCAGAAATAATTCGACAGTTGAGCCGAGTGCAGCCATCTCGATCATTGCTCGTCCACCTGGTTCGAAACGCGAAGGACCGGTCCGCATACGAGCATCAAGACGAGAAAGATCAGCTGGAGTGCCGTAACTCATGCAACCAACGGCAGATGGTTCAAGTGTTTCAAAACTCTCCTTTTTTGCTGCAAGAAATCCGACCCCGAGAGGCGAGGTCAGCCATTTGTGGCTACCGCCAACCATAAAATCGAGTCCTGACTTTTCAAAATCAAAAGGCAGTTGCCCAATTCCTTGAATGCCGTCAGAGAAAGTTAAAATTCCGCGCTCTTGCGCAAACGAAGTCAGTTTTTCCAAATCAACAATCGCGCCCGTTTGATATTGAACCCACGAAGTTGCAATGAGCCGCGTACGGGGAGTGACGTGCTTAACGATTTCTTCCAAAGGCGTTGAAAGATCCTCGCCCGATTTCAAAACAATAAGTTTGGCGCCAACTTTTGCGGCGGCATCTCGCCACGGATAGAAATTCGACGGATATTCTTGATCCCAAGTGAGGATTTCATCGCCAGCCTTAAACTTTACCCCGAACGCGACCTGTGAAATTGCATTCGCAGCTCCTGGAAAAAATGCGAGCTGCTCGGCTGGGACATTTATAAATTTAGCAAGAGTGGTTCGGCCCTTCTCCATCGCCTGAGGCAAAACATAAGCCGCATGCGCGCCTTCTTTTTGTAGCCGGCCCAGCCAATATACGGCTGTATCGTGAGCGGGCTTTGCGAGGGGAGCGTGGCCCGCATTGTTGAGGTGGACGAGATCGCCGCCTTGGACAAAGCCAGCACGAAATTTCTCAATAGGATCGACAGTCTGCATAGGACAAGGAGGATATTTCATCGCGACATTTGATTCAAGGTAGAATAGCATCTGCAAATCAGTTGGAGGCCAAAGAGTGAGGCTAATAGAAGCCGTGCGCGGAATTGCACTCGAAGCAGGCGAACTTATTCTCGCACTTCGTGACAAGTCACTTGCGTCCGTAAAAACGAAACCAGATGAGTCTCCAGTTACCGAAGCCGATATCGCTTCGAACGAACTTATCGTTCGCCGGCTTGATGAGCTAAAAATTGCTCCTGTCATCTCAGAAGAAGGAATGAATTCAACTGAAACCTTAGAACAATTTTGGCTGGTCGACCCACTCGATGGCACAAAAGATTTTGTCGCTGGGAAAAGATCATTCGTCGTCAATATTGCGCTAGTTGAAAAGCGTAAGCCAGTTCTGGGCGTTATCTATGCGCCGATGCTTCAGGAAATATTTTGGGCAGAAAAAGGCCAAGGCGCTTTTAAGGTTTCAATGCCGGGCCCAAAAAAATCCGTCTTCAACAAAAGCGAGCGAAACGAGTTGCGCGCAGTTGCGAGTGGCTCATTGTTAACGACGCGTATGCAAAAAGTTTTAGACTCACTCCCAATTCAAAGACTTGAAAGATTTGGTTCGGCGCTTAAAATGTGCCGAGTCGCTGAAGGTGCTGCAGATTTCTACCCGCGGTTTGGCCCAACACACGAATGGGATACAGCAGCAGGGCATGTGATTTTAAACGAAGCCGGATGCAAACTGATCGATATGGAAACCGGCCGCGATGTCGAGTACGGAAAGCGTGACTACAAAAACAATGGCTTCATTGCATCTCGCATGAACTTAGATCTCTGGCCAACCATCCGAAAATTACGCGATCAAAGTTAGAGGAAAATATGGGACAAGACGCAAAAGTCACAGTCGAGGAACTAAAGAAGCATTTACAAAAATTTTGCGAAGCTCGCGATTGGGATCAGTTCCATAGCCCTAAGGAGCTCGCTATCGGTTTAATAACTGAAAGCTCGGAACTGCTTGAGCACTTTCGTTTTCAAAGCGATGAGCAAATTAAACTCATGCTCCAAAATGGCGACTCACGCTCAAAAATTGCCGACGAGTTAGCCGATGCTTTTTTCTTTGTACTGAGGTTCGCGCAACTTCACGGCTTCGATCTAACGGATGCGTATTTTGCAAAGATGGAACGTAACGAGAAAAAATATCCGGTCGAGAAAGCCCGCGGAAGTAACAAGAAATACACAGACCTGTGATCGCTTTTTATTTTTTCTTTTCACTCATCGTACTGTCGCAAGCGGCAACGTTGATCCGTTTTGCTGATGCACATGCAGTGGCTATTTGTTTTTGGCGACTGCTGTTTGCGACAGTTCTGTTGCTGCCGCTTATGCGAGGGAAATGGCGCGAGTACGCGCGATTATCAAAGTCCGACTGGTGGCACATGCTGGGTTCAGGCGTGATGCTCTATATTCACTTCTATTTTTTCTTTCGTTCCGTGCAAGAAACTACGGTCGCAAACGCATCTATTCTGTTTTCATTAAATCCAGTTTTTATTGCACTTGGCGCCTGGCTGTTTTTTCGTGAGCGACTACATTTTCATCTATGGCTTGCGCTCGCCCTTGGAATTTTAGGCGTAGGCGTCCTGTTTGCGGAAACGCTTCAGTTTCGCCCGGAGTATTGGTCAGGCGATCTTTGGGGTCTGGTTACGGCCATTTGTTTTTCGGTTTACATTCTAACTGGAAAGCACTTGCGCCAAAAGATTTCGAACATCCCGTACGCGTTTTGTATTTACGCACAGACAGCGGTCTATGCGTTATTGACCGCGCAAGTGGCAAACATCGAACTGTCTGGCTATACAACCCAGACGTGGTGGGCATTCTTAGGGCTAGCAATCTTTCCGACGCTCTTGGGGCACGCGTTGTTCACTCACTGCCTTAACTTTCTCGATGTGAACTTTATGAGCTGCATGACCTTGATTGAGCCACTGTTGGCTGCGATTGTTGCCTACTACCTTTTTGCAGAGCCGTTTACGCCATGGGCTGCCGTGGCCTTTTTATTAACAGTGGCGTCGGTTCTTGCCTTATACTGGCCATCATTATGGTCGAAGTATTCCTCGAGGCAGCTTTAAAGGATAATTATATCGCGATTGTTCGCGACCAGGCGACAGGGAAAGTCTTAGTCGTTGATCCATCGGAAGCGGATCCGGCGCGTGAGTTCTTAAACGCGAAGAATTGGCCGCTCGATCTAATCTTGAACACGCATCATCATTGGGATCACGTCAGCGGCAACGATGAACTCACGGCACAGTTTAATTGTCCCATTTTTGCCTCTGAAGTGGATGGACAGAAGATTCACGGCGTAACGAAGCTGTTAAAGGACGGCGAGAGTTTTCAGTTCGGCGAGGAAACAATTCGAGCGATTCATATTCCGGGGCACACGCTAGGGCACATGGCTTTTTATTTTGAAAACTCACATGTGCTTTTTAGCGGAGATACGCTTTTCACACTCGGATGTGGAAGGCTTTTCGAGGGTACTGCTGAACAGATGTGGTCGAGCCTTCAGAAACTCATGCAGCTCCCAGATGACACGAAAGTTTACTGCGGACACGAGTACACTCTGAGCAACGCAAAGTTTGCGTTGTTGGTTGAGCCTGAAAATTTCGAACTTCGTCGGCGTGAGCAACAAGCCAAGATACTTCGTGAGCAAAGTTTGCCAACATTGCCTTCGACACTTGCTTTGGAGAAAGCAACCAATCCATTTTTACGAGTAAAAGACGCAAAAGCGTTTGCAGAGCTTCGTGCTCGTAAGGATTCCTTTACGTGAACGACTGTCCGTGGCTCTCGTTTACGCAGCAAATCGATCCACATCCGTTCTGCGAGCAACGCCTCTGTGGTTGGATCGTAGAACCCGCCAATACCTGGACAAATATTGGTTTTTTGATCGTTGCGATTCTCATTCACCGAACTCAAACCGAAGCAATAGAAACCAAGCGACTGTTTGCACGAGCAACGGTCGTACTTTTTCTTGGTTCCACTCTCTTTCACGCAACGGGCACGGTTTTCGGAAAAATGGCTGATGTTTCAGCGATGTTTGTTTTGTCGATGGGCATTTTAAGTGTCGCGGCCAAACGATATTTCAAATTAAGCGATCGTAAAACAGAGATTGGCTATGTGGTGGGCCTCGCTCTATCGCTCGGATTTTTGTTTATCACAAAAGTTGGGAATGTCTTGTTCGGGGCGGAACTTTTTTTCGCAGCGTTATTAGAGGCAGGAGTTTGGCGTCGAGGCGAGAGGACCATTCGTCCGCAACTGGCGTTGTTCTCCGTTGCATCTCTCGTTTTAGCGTTTACGTTTTGGAATCTAGATGTGGCCGGCATACTTTGTAAGCCCTCCAATCACATCCTTACCGGGCACGGTTTGTGGCATTTGCTTGCGGCCGCGTCGATCTATTTTCTATTCCGCGCCTATCCGCACCGGACCACCAAGCAAGTTTGAATGAACTGTCGATCTTTGAAAGCTCGACCTAAGCTGAGGCGCTCGGCGCAATAAAATTTCGAATCGTGTTCGCCTATGTCACAATTAACGAATGATTCAAACGTTCTCAGCCGTCCTTCCGGGACGCGATGAAATCCATCTATCGGCAGACGGCAAACTGCGCGCTATCGGCTGTCCAGAGCTTTTAAAAACCTGTTCTGACTGGCGCCCTAAACTAAACGGGTCGCCCAAGCAATGGCCCTTGCCTGAAGGAAATTCGCACTCTGAAGTTCTCCTACGCGAAGCGATCTTGAAAGCGCGCGGCGAGTGGCAACTGCCTTATCCCGATGAGGAGCTTTGTCATTGTCGAGTGGTGGCCACTACCAAAGTTGATGCTGCCATAGTTACGGGTGCACACACGGTGAGTGAAGTCAGTCGTCGAACTTCGGCGGGGACATCGTGCGGAACTTGTCAGCCTGATATCAAGAAGCTCATCGCTTATCGCCTAAAAACTTAGCAGCAAGCTTAGCGCTTCTTTTTCCCGCGTTTATCTTCCTTTATAATTTCAGGAAATGTACCGGTTGCTAAGTATTGATCGAGCATCGGCCCGAGTTTGCGTCGGCAAGAGCCCCCGCATGGGCCTACGCCTGCAGTCGTACGGTCGAAAATTTTGTTAAGAGTGTTTGCGCCGGCACAAATCGCGCTTTCGATCGTGTCTTTCGAAACGCAATTGCAGAGACAGATAATTTCTTTTTTCTTATCTGGGATTTTTTTCTGTTTTTTATCAGGCTGATTCATTTTTGCGGCTGTTCGCAAGTATGCTTAGCAAGTCTGCGACAACCTGTTCTTTCAAGCTTTCGTAGTTACCGCTTAAGTATGCGCCTGAGGAGAACGGATGTCCACCGCCGCCAACGCGTTCAGCCGCAGGTAGAACCTCAAAGCGGCCTTTGCTACGAAGTGAAAGTTTATAAACGCCTGGGCCATCTTCGCGAAAAAGCGCCGCAGCCTCAAGGCTTTCGATGTTCATGATCAGGTCCACGACGTCACGGCTTTCATCAAGCTCAAGTTCATGGTCGATAAGATCTTGAGCGCGAATACGAAGAACTGCAATTTTCGCCTCGCCAAAGTATTCGATTTCGCCAAGCGCTTTGGCTAGGAAAGCGACCTTATGATGCGTGTAATTGCCAAAGAGATGACGATGAATCAATTCTGGAGTTTTCTCAAAACGTAAAACGTCGGCTGCCATCAGGTGCGAAGTTGCCGAGTTGCGAACGTACCGGAAAAGTTGCGTATCAAATGCGACGCTCGTATAAAGTGCGCGCGAGATGTCTTCATCAAGTTCGATTCCAAGAGCTTTGATAAGTTCGTAAACGATCTCGCCCGTACTTGCTGCTTTGGTATTGATGAAAGAGCCGACAGTCGGTTGTGGGCCCTGAAGAAGTGCAGGGTGGTGATCAATGAAAATCACTTGGCTGCATTTTTTCGTGAGTTCAGAAAA
>JANOUF010000440.1:0-16895 GCA_031416685.1 Bdellovibrionales bacterium | reverse complement strand
TTCCTTGAGCCTCGCGCGAGCAGAGCCATGAAGGATGAGTACAAAGAGGAAGCAAATCCCGCAGTAACGTTTATCGCAGACAACTGTGAGATAAAGCCCGGTGGAAACTTGTGCTCTGACCAACTCTATTCTCTTTATTCGAAATCAGTTAAGTCTCAAGGTGGGAATCCGCTGGGGAAGAACATGCTCACTAGAGAAATTAAAAGAGTTTTCCCATCTGCGACCCTTTCGAAGAACGCCATAACTAAAAAAAATAATTCTCGAATTTCTATGCGCTCAACAAGAAGTCGGGCCTGGTTAAATCTGAGGCTGAAGAAATGAATACTTCTGTTCGGCTCGATCAGCACAGTATGCACAATTTTTTTCATGATTTAAGAGATAGTAAAAAGTCAGTCGTATGTTTTGAGTTAGACGTGGGATGGAAAAATTTCTGTGCATTTAGTGCCATACCCGCAGAGCCACACTCCAAAAGATGCCGATTGCCCAATCTTATTGATGGAAGTGAGTATCTATGAGAAACAACAACTCTCAAGAACGGACTATTTTGGTCCGCGATCTCATCTTAGTACCGACATCAACTGAATCCATCTCTAGTAGCTCTTTGAAAACCGAGTGGTTAAATAGTAAAGAGGCCGCAGAATTTTTGCGGTTATCGGTAAAGGCGCTCCGAAACAAAACATCGAACGGGCAAGTTCCGTTTCACAAACTCGGGCGACTGAACCGATATCGAAAGAATGAGCTTGAATCCCTGATGCTCTCACAAAAGAGAGGTAGATATGGGAATCAAACTTGATCCAAGAACAAACACTTACTCGGTGTCGTTTGCAAGACGACATCCGATTACGCGTGTACCGACCAATCTCCGGCGAAGAGGTTTTAAGACAAAGGCTGAAGCGAAACGGGCCTACGATCAAATCGTCATTGATGTTGATCGTAAACTTCATGAAAACATCACTCCTACATGGGAAACGGTATTTGATCGTTACCACGAGGAGTGCCGCAACAGAGGCCTAACCGAAAAGACTCTGCACAATCAGGAAAAGTGCTTGAAGGCTCACACATTCGAAGCGTGGGCAAACAAGACCGTAGATACAATTACGACAACCGAAATTCGTGAATTGTTACACGCCAAGCTTGGAAGCAACCGGCCTTCGCATCAAAAGCATTTTCTTCGAATGGTTCGCGCAGTTTTTACCTATGCAGTTGAAGCGGAGTACATAGATCGGAATCCGACGCCAACGTTGAAGTTCAAGATTGGCGACAAGGTTAGGCAGGTTCTCACAGAAGAACAGGTAAATTTGTTTCTGAAGCGTGCAAGGGAAATGAATGACGATTGGTATCCACACTGGACACTGGCTTTATACACAGGAATGCGAAACGGCGAACTCTATGCCCTGACCTGGCAGAACGTTAATCTCGAAAGAAGAACGATCGTAGTAAACTCCTCCTGGAATGCATTGAACGGCTTCAAAGATACAAAGTCAGGTGACGATCGAGTCGTCGAAATTGCCGAGGCCCTTCTTCCGCTTTTGGTTGATTTGAAAAACGACGATCCAGAATCCGATTGGGTCTTGCCGAGGATGGAACGATGGGACCGTGGTCGGCAAGCTCATGACCTACGATTGTTTCTTTCAGGCATGGGACTACCGCAATTGAGATTCCATGACCTAAGGGCAACATGGGCCACACTTCTTCTGAGCAGAGGCATAGAACCGATAAAGGTCATGAAAATGGGTGGCTGGGCAGACATGGAGACTATGATGATCTACAACCGCATGGCTGGGGTCGATATTCGTGGCTCATTGAATGGCTTCAAGCTTCATGAACACGAAACTCGTCAGGGAAATGTGCTTCAGTTCGGTCCTGGTAGTAATCAGTAGTAAACGGAAAGTTAAGTGATTGAAATTACTGAATCAGAAGTAACGATCACCCTCTCCGCCAACTTTTATAGTATGCGAACCCACGATAGCCCGAGAACGGGAGCCGCTTTGAGCAGCTCCCGCAATTGTATAAAGCCCAAGCCGTAGTTTGGTCGGATGAAATTCAACAAACTGAATTAGATTCTCAAAAAGCGCTCGCCGTTTTTCTGACGGAGCGTTTTCAAGATTCGCTCCAGCTCTTTGGATTCTCACTGTTAGCTCGCTCGGAAGAACCGTCGAACTATTTTGGGTTGTTGATTGAACAACAAGCTACAGTCTCACATTTGATTTCTCAGTAATCTGCACTTGCACGATGGAAAGTTGGTTGAAAAACGTTTCAGCGGCCTTTCGCTCGCCTGTTACAAGCTTTAACCCGTGAGCGACCATTGGAGACACTTATCGGCTCGGCTAGCACTTTAACGGAGGCCATGAGTATATCGGTATACTAGCGAGTGTTCGCCGTAGACGTCGCGCACGAATGTCATCGATGGCGATAGCGGGTCTGCATTTATTTGGAGCATATCTTTATTCCACTGCTCGATGGTGACTACGGTTGAACTTCTCCACAAGGCGTATTCTGTTCGTGCAACCTGCAACCGAATAAGGCGCTCGAGCTCTTGTTGAGGATCATTTTTCGAGTAAGGCTTTATGTACTCAGCAGAGTTGAAGCGGGTGAAGCGGGTTAAAGTATCCAGCAACACGTCGACATGAGAGAGACCTTCAGTAATCATTCGATCTGGAACAATCCGGCTTTCACTAACCACAGTTTCATACATAGTGCTCACTCCATTTGTTAAATACTCACGGCGTGAATACCCTTTCCTTTCGGAAGGCGAAGCCATGCCGCCCCCATAATATATGAGATACTCATTGAGGTGCGTTGCCCAAAATTCTGCTTTTTCCATGAGGTCAGATTTTGGCAAGACGTCGAGTGCATTTTTAAAATCTGCAAACGATGAGTTTTCTTTTGGCTTGAAGCTCAAAAGTCTTTCGATCTTCCGCGCCTTCGCTGGATCTCCCAGTGCGAGAATTTCAAAGGTATACGCTGATCTAGTTAAATAGGCTGCATTGAACTTTTGGTCCAAATGCTTAGATTGCGCTCGAAGACCACGAGCATAGGATGGGTGTTCTGAAAAGACGATGAGATGAAAAATATCGTGAAGGCCTGACGAGAAAACTGGCCAACGCCCACGAGCGGCGCTTTCGATGATAAGTCGACTTGAAAGCCGCTCATTCATTAACACTTCCCAGTGTGAAGGATCCTGTTCGGGCCATTTATCTACTGAAGGGGTGACGAGCTTGAGTTCACCTGTCGATTTGTTCTTGATCACCGCCGCCGGAAGAATTCGGTCGCTCTCGGCGATTTTCAACTCATCGAGGTGTCTTAAATAACTCTCCACCAGTTCTTTGAAAGCAGGAGCGGCGTAACCGTGTCGTCGGACATAAAAGCCTAGACGCTTGAGCTTCGAATACACCTTTGCATCTTCAGCGATGGAGTATTGGTCTATCAATCTCAACCACTCCGCTCGATACTGAGCCGACCCGTTTTTGGCAAAGTGCTCATCCCAAAGTCGTTGATTAGACTCGACAGGGGAAATGGCTTTGAACGCATCTGCGCACCGCTGAGCTGCAGGCGCAGTTGCGGGCGCCACTGTCAAAAGCATCGACAATGCAAACGCATATAATTTAAAGCGAGATTTCCATGGAACCATGGAGGTTAAGAAAGCAACATTGGTACCAATGCGATATGCGACACCGTACTAAAACTATTTAGACCACTGTCTAACCAGAGGGGCGCACTTTAAAGGATTACTTTCATGGACATCCGCTATGTCCAAACTTTTGACACTTGATCAGCAGCAGTCGGCAAGACTGCTGTGCCCTGGTCCTTAAGCGCCTCAGATCCGGCATCAAGATTGAAATATTGGTTTGGTAAGGAGAATTTATGAAATTGATTATTTTAATTTTTGGAGTTCTGGTGAGCTTGAACTCCTATTCGGCGGAATATGAAATCCCCGTCAACGACCGTGATCACCGACCAAGCGATCAAACACAGTATGACCATACCGAGTACCGAGTTAAATACATCACATGTAATGAACAGCCATTTGGGATCTTATATAAGAGTATTTGGGGCTATAGCTTCGGATCTAAATTAATAGGCGTATGCGAGTGGCGGCTCAGAAACTCGATTGATGCTTGCAAAGAAAGCGATAATACCGAAGTTCGCAAGTGCTTCAACGCTGTTGTTGACCGCTTCAATCTCGGCGACAAGCACCAAAAGGCTCCCCTAGTAAGCACACGAAGATCGATCCCGCTTGTCGTTGATAGTTTTCCTAGAGCGGCACAGTAACGCTACCGAAGCACTTCAAAGAGTTGGGTGCTTCCGCAATCTCACCCATTTAAGCGTTATGGAAGTACGGCTCGTATGCCACGATACACACGATAACTATAGGGTCCGAAGGACTGCTTCTGAAACTGAATGGTCATATTGCGACGCCCGTCTTCTATCTCTGCAAAATCCCATTTCCCTTTGGCGCGCATTCCGAATCCGACTGAGAAGATATTTTCGCGATCGATTTCCAAACTTCCACCGAAAATCGAATATCCGTTCGATAGTGGAATCTCTTTTAAAGTAACAACCATCTTTTTGACTGGATCCAATTTGAAATCGAGCAGGCGGGTAGTCTGCGTTTGGTAGTCGTTGTCGAATACCGTTAGCCGACCTTCATCAGGAAACCAGCGTGGCGTATGATGAAGATGGGTGAGCTGCTTGGGCTTCAGATCAAACTGATCTTCCGGCCCACTAAAGATCCACTCCGGCTTCCCCGTTGCTTTATTCCAGAGAAAGATAC
The DNA here is from genome assembly GCA_031416685.1 of Bdellovibrionales bacterium. GTDB lineage: Bacteria > Bdellovibrionota > Bdellovibrionia > Bdellovibrionales > JAMPXM01 > JANOUF01. Next base: position 12,121 of record JANOUF010000440.1, on the reverse strand, counting down.
TTCCATTGCCGAGACTGATGAGCCAGCGATCCTTGTCCACGATTTGAACCGCATTCAAATGGGAGTTACCGTTGCAGTTTCTTCCTCTAAACGGAAATTTATAGGGGGCTTCGGCGAGATATCCCTGTTTGAAAAAATCAAAGATCGAAAATCGATAGATGGATTTCCCATTTTTTTCTTCGCTGATAGTTTGGTTGATGTAACAAGTTCCAGCCGGGGTTTCAATATCGTCGTAGGTCATAAACAGATAGTGTTTTGGTCCAAGGTAATGAAACTCGTGACCGTCTACGATGTGATCGAATTTTTCGATTACTTTGAAGTTCTCATCGAGGATTAAACGAGGTCCCTCGCTATTAATCTTGATGTTTGAGGTGGTCACGTTCACGATCGAATAATAAATCGCGCCCTTCACGATATGCTGGCGAAAGTCTTGAACGAAAAATTCGAAGTCGCGGTAATAAACGAGTTCTCCCTTGGGAGATAGCACCATGGCGTAATGCCAGGGGGAAATTAAAATGTTTTTGTCCAAGTTCGAAGCACCGGTCACTTTGAAATCAGGAGAGACTTGCGACAATAGAGAAATAACTATCGATTTCGATTTACCGCGGGCTTTGTAGCGTAATCGGGCAATGAAAGGTTTAGGGCGCTTCACGTCAACAACCAAAGTGATTGGCTCGTTGGGATTACATGAAATTTTCCCTAGTCGGCACTCTGAAATCTCTGTTGGGTCGAAAAAAACGAGCTGGGGCGGCCGGGATGAATTGTACTCATTCAGCTGCAGTTGACCTTCGCTCGCCCAATGCCAAGAGGCTCGGTCAATGTTCGAGATTGAGAACTCATCGCCCGCCCACGCACGAGAGGCAACCAGACAAACGAATAAAATTGAAAATGTACGAGACGTATTTCGCATCAGAGGCAGGCTTCGGTGTCGCGAATCAGCTTAGAGTTGAATTGCACGACAATTCTGAAAGCTTGAAGTAACGAATTTTGTTCTAAGCATTTCTTCGAATCTTTTTTCGGTATGACGAGGGAGAAATTGTCCTTGTCGAGGAAGAGAGCGGACGGCGCATTTGTTTTTCTGCTCTTATCGGTCAAAAGAGGCACCACCTCGTCCAATGTTCCAGCAAAAGCCGAAGTTTGTAGCGCTCCGGTCATCGAGTTGTAAATATCGAAGGGGGCGGTGAATTTGGTAAGCTCGGCAGGGGCCCGCTTAAGTTCGAGTTTTTCGAATTGCACGATTTTTTCTGAGCCGCCTCCGGAAATCAAGGGTGAAACCGAATCGGAATGAAGCAGCATCGGACGTGAGAAAACATAGTCGCGCTCGGGTACAATTCGGTGACAGGCTACACAAGACTGAGTTTTTGCAACGATGTCTTCTTGAAAGAGATTTCCCTTGTTGTCGAAAAGTGCGTAACCCCAACCGTCCGATTCTGCATATTTCTTTTTGTCTTTCAACATCAACTGATAGCGCTTGGCTCCCGAAGGCACTTTCGAGCTGGAAAATGAGGGATCGTCTTCCGTGGTGAAGCCCACCTTCCCGAACATCGCGCCGTCCGGATAGTTTGGCTTCAGTTTTTTCATCGCATTGAAGGCGAGATCGTTTGCATAAGTGAATCGCAGTTCACCACTGTCTTGGCGATAACGGACAGTAACAAGGTGCCATTTCTTGGTGAAGTCCTTGTAATTGTCGTAAAAAATGCCGTTCATTTCGCGGGGCTTCTTGCCCGTGTCCGTGATTTCAAAATATGCATTTGCCCAATTGGAAAAAAGGACGCTCGCGACCAGGACCAAAGTTTTTTTCATGACAACATGAGACTGCATATGGGCTATGAAAATCCAGCATTTTCGTCAGGCAGACGCGCCGCAAACACCTGGAGGTAAGTCTATAGCTAAGCAGAATCGCTGGGCGCTCGATAAATCTGTATCAACCTGATCCACCCACTGACGAAAATTTGTCGAACTTCCCAACCTATATAATCATTAGATTATGGGAACAATCATCGCTTCAATTTTTGCAATAGTAATCTTCGCAGGCATTCCGGCTCAAGCTGATACACTAGCAAAATCAAGCTGCTCGAAAGAAAACGAAAGGCGCATTATAGAGATTCAACGCGACCCACGAGTTGGCGGCTGCGTTCTGATGTACACCAAATTCGATGTACGAAAGCGCATCGCGAAATCCCTCTACAACACTACACACTGCGATTCAGTGAAATCAGGTATCGAAAAGAATCTCTCAGCATCAGGCTACATGTGTTCTGACTTAGAACCGGACCGCAATACTGCGTCGGAGTAAAACCTCAAAAGAATTTGATAATTGTAGCAATCAAACCAATACCAACAACCATTATAGAACCAAGTTTTATAGTCAGGGTATCCCCAAGACGAGCCATATCGTGCTTTAATTCAGTACGAAGCTCTTTCATGTCGTGCTGTAGTTCTGTACGAAGCTCGCTCATGTCCTGCTTTAATTCAGCACGAAGCTCTTTCATGTCGTACTTTAGTCCGACCCCAAGATCTTTTAAATCCTGCTTGGTCGAATAATTTCTATCAACTATGTCTGCCATAATTTGCACCTGAAGTTCTGCTTGTTCTCTCGGAATGCCCGCAGCCTCTAACTTCTTAACGTACATCAAGGTATCAATCATTGCTATCTCCCACATTTTTTCGAATGGAGATGCAAATTGGAATCTCATGTTGAGACAAAATTTCGGCGGCCAGCGCGAGAGCAGCATCCGCGAAACGGTCATCAGGGCTCGCTAAAGGTTACAAATGCGGCCGCGCTATATACTTTAGAGCCGCGCGCAATGCCTTTTTAAAATATTTCTTCAACCGCGGATTATCCGACCGCGCATTCAACCAACCCAACATCGTAAGTCTTCGCGCCAACAACAAATCCTGCAAAAGCACCAAATCCTGTAGCGCCACCGGCATCACACTCGAGTACCCTGCAATCAACGCCGCCTTCAGTTTCTTATACTCACGATGCCGCTTCGCTTGCGACAAATGGTAACTCAACCCATAAAGCGGAGGCACAAGGTCCATTATCCGAAAGCTAAAACCACAATCATCAAAATCAATCGCAGCAATCTCGCCACCCTTGATCTTCAACAAATTTCCGAAATGAAGATCCGCATGAACCATCCCCATCCGCGCCGGAAATCGCCCTTCATACGCACGAAGCCTCTTCAACACTTTACGTCGAGCAGCCGTAATTATTTTCTGCTCAGAAACCTTCACCTGCGAAAGCTTATCAATACTCCCAAACTTCGGCTTATCACCAACAAGCCCCGCACTAGTCCAATACTTCCGATGCTTCACCTTAAACTTCAAACTCGTCTTCTGAATACGGCCCAGCAACTCACCAATCTTGTACATGTCGGATTCAGAAATCGACTTCGACAAAAATCGACCATCCACCCAATGCAGAACACTCACGCGCCTTTCACCCAAAACAGGGGAGGAAGCAACCTCAACCGAGCGCCTACGTCGACTCAACACCGGAGAAGACACGCGAAGACCCGCCCTCGACAAACTTTCCATCCAATCCAACTCTTCCTGCAAAGCCGCATCGGAGTGATAATCGTCTCTATGAATACGCAGCAAATACCTCGCACCATTCACAGCCGTAACTTTGAACGTCGAATTCTCACCATGATTAATGAAATCAAGTTTTCGAACCCGAAACGGGTACAGGCGAATCGCAACTTCTGCAAGCGCACGATATTGCCGAACTTGTTTTGCGTAAGACATACGAAAACCTAAGCGATTCTGCTTTCAAAGTCAGCCATTTGGGAAGTACGCTATTTAGAGACCAAATAAAAAGGCCCACCATCGGTGAGCCTTTTACCAAATAGGGCAGTGCTAAAACTAAAAAATTAATTGCAGGTCTGAAAACGAGTCGTCTGGCCGAACAAAATCGAATCGCCATGCGCAAGTGGAATCACTTCGTAATTCACACTGAGACCATTCGGAGTTCCGTGAAGCAAAACCTTGCTTCCTTTATCCAAAGCAACAATCTCAGATCCGCCTTTGTAACCAGAAGTGTGTTGCGACAAAGTTACTACCGAGCCAACATCGCACGACGAACGATTGCATTCATCGAACTGAGTTGTGCTGCCAACGAGAACCACGTTCTCCTCAGCAACCGCAATTACTTCAAAGTTCATCTTAAATCCGGATGGAATATCAATGAAGAATACTGGAGTGCCACTCGGAAGCGTAACCAACTCAGAACCATTGCGTACGCCAGTGGCCGAGCCATCAAGAGCGTCCATAGATCCAATTTGGCATTTGCCTGCGGCCGCCGCTGAAAACGACAGGAAAGATAAAGTGAGAGCAATAACTAACAGTTTCATAAAGGTCTCCTTAGAATAGGAAGGAACCTTAAATGGGCAGCCCGAATTTTTCCACCAAATTCATTTAGATTGAAAATTTGCACGGGTCTCGGGTTCCAAAGTGGGTTTACGTGGCAAGACCAACTTGCTACAAAATCAACGAAACCCAAACAACTGCACATTCAGCTGCATCAATTCCTCAGGCTTACTCCGATTCGCTTCCTCAGAAAATTCCGACAAAAACATCTTAATCCGCTCGACACACGCATCACGATCTTTGTGAGCAACCGTAAACGCATGCGAGAAAAATTTCGCACCCTGATCAAGCTGCTTCTCTAACGCTTCTTGTGTGCGCTTCAGCTGCGCCCGCTGGAAAGTTTTAAATTTATCTTTAATCTTCGCTCGGTACTGATAAACGAATCTTTCTTCTTCTAGCAAAAACCCACCATCACGCTCAACAATCAGTTTCATCGCAAGCAAAGTCTCCAATATCTCTCTAACAGCTGAACTCTTCAACCCAGTCATCCGCACAATCTCATCCACACCAACAGCATCACTGCGCCCAGAAATCACCGCAATCACCCCAGGAAAATACCAATTCGACATCAACTCCGGAGTTTCAACGCGAACAGTGCGCTCACTTTTCTCCTTCTTTAGCTTCTTCAATGCCGAGTTGTAGTAAACCACCTGCCGCGGATCATCCGACTGATCACGCAAAACGAACTGCTCAAAATACTGCGTTTCTGCCGTAGAATGGCCCAACGCCCGTGAAAATTGGTGAATGTTGTCGACCGTTAAGTTGCGTCTACCAGAAATAACCAACTGCAAATAATTCGGCGAATTCAGACCGGCCACCACCGAAAAGGTGCGATACGTAAATTTCGCATCCGTCTCTTTTTTCCAGTCGTAGTAAGCCTTTAGGTACTCTCGGTACCCCTTAAAATCATACAAACTTGGCTGCGCACTCATAACACCTCAGGCCCGCCTTATGCCCCATTTTAACAAAAAGTTAAAGCGAAGAGCGCTTAGCATATTGCGATTACAATCCCACTTAGTTTAGGTTCACCTCAAGCCTTGATAGGCGGAAGGACAACGACATGAAAACTTTAATCAAAGCCCTCATCGTACTCGCGCTCACGAGCCCAGGCGCGATCGCATTCGCACACTACGAGCACGCTGATCGCACCTCCGTCGACAGTCGTTTCTTCATTCAATTAAAAGACGAGGACGGGTGGAATAAAAAAACTTTGCCTGAATTCGTAGAGTTCGCAAACCAACTCGACATCGCAGTCCGAACTCTTTCAATGCAGCAAAACTTCTACTGCCACACCACTATCGGCAGAATCCACGAGCTTCACAGCGGCACACTCGTCCTCTTTGGCCTTCACTGCTCGTCAGTTGAATTACGAAAAGACGCAAAGTTCGATGTGGAGAAGCTCCTCAACCAAATCAATAAAGATTTGCGAGTTAAACTCTACCAAGACGACGAGTACGGCCGTCAGCGCGGTGGAGCAACCGTCCACAACTAAAAGATTGAAACTAGAAACTAACTAACCAACGAGGTTTGAAATGAAATCGTTAATGTCTCTTATAGCCTTCTTCGTTACGACATCCGCATCTGCAACAGCACTAGAGGGCCGCAGCGTATACGAATCTGACTACATCCGAGGAAAAGGCCAGTTCATGGTGCGGGTTGAGTCCACGTCTCGATGTGGGAACGGCGAACAAACCGTCGCTGTATATCACGACCGCAACAGTTGTGAACTTTCGGAGCTCGGACTTCCTTCGGCGTGCACACGTATGGGTCCTAGCGAAGATTCCGGCAAACTTAAGTACGTAGCGGTTGCGGCTGCTCGCAATACTGCGGTCTATCGTGTCGAGGGAACTCGATATGCAATCGTTACTGAACTAAACGCAGATAGCGCCCCTTACTCATCAGCAGTACGACTCCTTATTCTAAACGAACAAGGGAAAGTTGTTGATGCGGTTTCATTGAAACGCGATTTCAGCAAGGAACCAGTTATCGAACCAATCCGCCAAGGCGACACGCCACCGCAAACTCGCTGCAACTGATAAAAATAGAAGCGGAAGGCACAAAACCTTCCGCTCCCAATCCAAAACCGTAAACCAATTTTAATAAAGTGGAGGCCATGCGCCCGCGGCTGTTCACCAAATCGACAGAGGCCCAATCCCGCCGCCATTTTCCGGCATAAACTATATCAACTCAACCCCCACCACAAAAGTTAGTCTTTAGTGACAGGGTCAGCATGAACTGACTCAGCCAACTGGAGGATTTTGTGAAAACGGAAAAATACCTAATAATCATATTCGGCTTGTTGCTGATGCTCGCATTCCAAAATTGCGGCAAAGTTAGCTTCTCAAGCTCACCTGATAACTTCAGTAAAGCAGGCGCGCTAGGCGATCTCGACACTACTGACGACGGACTTTTTGTGCCGGCACCAGAAGATGGTGAAGAAGCGGTCGATCAAGATGATGAAGACGACGTTGAGTGCATCGGTAACGGCATTAAAGTTCCCACCAGCACATTAGTCGCTTGCGAAGACGGATCCATGAAATGCCTCGTGGTATGCCACGAGAATATTACTAGGCAGATCACATTCGAGGAAGGTCGCTCTTTAATCCCTAATGGCGCAACCCCCGGAATTTGCCAGTAGGGTTTGAATGGCTTTCGCTAAACAGACATGCTAATCCCTCGCCATGTGTTTGCATGGCGAGGGAAGATGGATCAGAACCTAATCGAACTAGAAATTAAAATCTCACATCAAGAAGTCGCAATCGAATCACTTCAGCAAGCTGTGCACGAACAGCAAATGACGATCGCAAAATTAGAGAAAAATCTAAAAAGTCTCAACGACAGGTTCGACGCAAACTCTGCGCCGGAAATCGGCCCCGCCAACCAAAAGCCCCCACATTACTAAACGAAATCACCTGCGGCGCCGCGGGTCAGACAGTGTCAACACATTGCCAATTGCGACTGTGCTATGGGAGCCTTTCTCTCCAGACATAACTCACTGCCGGAGCGAATTTTTATGGAAGCCACTGCGGGCAAGTCACTTGCATTAGCAACTGAATCGAAGATCCTTGTTAAACAAGTACATGAAATTGGCGAGTGGCTCGGGTTTGAGACACGCAATAAGTACCAGATCATGACTGAATCAGGTCGTCCGATCGCCTATGCTGCCGAACAGCAAAAAGGAATTTTTGGATTCATTCTTCGTCAGTATCTTGGGCACTGGCGCAAATTTGACGTTCATTTTTTTACGCCCGACCGAGTTCCGCTGTTAATTGCACACCATCCTTTTCGCTGGTTCTTTGAGCGAATAGAAATTCGAGACAATTCTGGAAAATATTTAGGCGCAATTCAAAAAAGATTCTCGATTCTCTCAAAACGTTTCGACGTTGAAAACGCCAAGGGTATGACAATCATGGAAGTGTCCTCGCCAATCTGGAAGCTATGGACGTTTTCGTTTAAGCACCAAGGCAAGCTTATCGCCTCTGTGAAAAAGAAATGGGCAGGAATCTTTTCAGAAGCATTCACTGATAAAGACAACTTCTTGGTTGAATTCAATGATCCGTCAATGAGCGAGGCGGAACGCACCCTAGTGATGGCGTCGTCAGTGTTTGTCGACCTTCTCTATTTTGAGAAAAAAGGGTGAGCCAGTTTCCCGCACTACACGGTCGCGAAAGCGGAACTCTCGAGATTTCGAGAACAGTGCTGATCTTTTCTTTCGACGACCAGTCGAAAGAACCGATCACACTCTCAACTCGAAGTCTTGAGATCACACTCACTGGTAATAATTCAGTTCATTACCTGATAAAAGATAAACACATCCCAAATTCCGAGATCATCGTTCAAGACGCTACAGTTCTCCAAACGCTCTCAACCTTAGGTGTAGAGTCAGCCGACCTCGCCCTACGAAGCTCGCGCAAGAAACGCGGGATTCGTGTATTCGCAGTCAGCTCACCTTTTCTTATTGCGCTTTTGTTGATCGCTGCGATTCCACTCTTGTTTTCTTGGGTACCCGTGAAGTGGCTCGACGGCATGCTTACTCATCAGCAGGAGCGTGCGATCGGAAATCTATTATTACCTGCGCTCACAAATAGCATCGACAGTGTGGCCGTAACTTCGAATCGCCAAGACGAAGTTACGAAGCTAGTTGAATTCTTAAAGTCTCATAACCCAGATCTCGCGAAAATCGATTTTGTAGTGAAGCTTTCATCGTCCGAGGATGTAAACGCCTACGCGCTTCCCGGCGCAATCATCGTCGTAAACCAAGGACTTCTTTCGCAAGCAACGAGTGTTCACGAGGTCATCGGCGTAATCGCTCATGAAATTGCCCATGTCGAACGTCGGCACGCGATGAAGGCATTAACGGGACGAGTTGGATACTTTGGCGGTATAATGATTCTAGGATTCTTCGTTGGCTACGACGCCGCGGCCGCAATTGCAAAAGTCGGAGATCTCGTTTCACTTAAATATTCGCGCGCGGATGAAACAGAAGCTGACGGGCGGGGAGTTGAATTTTTATCGAATGCAGGGATTTCTGCACGCGGAATGATTCGCTTCTTTGATGAGCTCGCTAGGAAACAAGAAATCGATGGTGTTTCAAAAGCGCTGGCGCTGCTTAGTACGCATCCGCTCTCGAGCGATCGCGTCGCTAATCTTAAAAACTTATCAGAAATGCATCCAATTCTGACTGAAAACAAATTGCCTGTGAGTATGGATGATCTCAGGCCAAAGAAATAGCCAAGCACCATTTCTTTGAAACCCGTCTCAATATGCAGCACAAGCCCTCAACTTATCCCGTTGCGCCACAGGCACACCTTTTTCTCTCTACAGATCCATACACCTCACCCATACTCTCCGGATGCGCAAACTTGGCTTGAGCCTACTAATCCTCCTCGTATGCGCAGCACAAGCCCACGCCGAGTCACCGTCGCTGGTCGACTATCTTCGCAAGGCTCCCGCAACCGTATCGGGACAAATTCAATTCGATGACAAACACAGCATCTACAAAAAAGGTTTCGTCAGTAGCGGCATCAGAAAAGATAAATCCATAGGCTTTGATTTCGACGAACACCATGTGCAACTCAACTCTAAAAACGCAATTTACGTTTCCGTTGCAGGAGTACCGGTCAACATCACCAAACTCAACTACGACAATCGCACAGGACAAATCGCAGTCCGTTCCGATATTATGGGCACCGGCATTAATGCCCCAATGATCGAAAAGAAAGTACGCGCAGAAGTCCAACGTCTATTCCAACCAAAACTAAAAACCGCATTCGAACATCTCTCAAAACTGCGCCAACAGCGAACACTCGGAGACGCAAGCAGCGTCCTTCACGAAATCGCCCGCGCATTCCAAAACAATGGACCTAAAAAAGGAATGGGACTTCCGAGCTATCGTGGCGATCTAACATTGACCGTGAGTCCGGTTGCAAAAGACCAAACCGTAACCATCGGAAAACTAGATGCTGACTTAAAAAAGGGTGACGCACTTTACAGTACGATCTATTTCCGCAAACCTAAGTCCGCAAAACTTCAGCTGAGCGGACTATCCTTTACATCGGCGCACGGCATTCGCGTACGCCACGACGAAACGTCGAAGAAGACGGTGAAAGCAGTCATCCTAAAAGGATTTTCAGCAAGCGAACAAGACGGATTTCAAATTCAAGGCACCAACGTCGGCGATGATGTGATCAATACCTTCCAACTTCTTACAGGCATTATAAAGCTTGCCGACTCCGGCAACCCTACCGCCTTAAACGATTGCCAACCTACAGACGTTGTCCAAGACTCCATCAACACAAAGGCTCGGGGCAAAGTACTCGAGTATGTAAAAAGATATCGCACTGATTTCCTAGAGGCGGGAGCAACTCCAGCTCTCATTCTCGCTATTGAGAATTCTAGAGAAGCCTAATCGAACCAAACGCTGTTGGTGGCGGCGGCACTTGGAACGGAAAACGAGACTAGCTACCGCACCCAATCGCGCCGTAAGCTATTGAGCGATATTGCCAGCGACAGACGTATCGATTGCTTTGATTTCTTTAGTAGCTACTTCTGTAACTGGAGCCACCACCGGCTTCTTCTTTTTAACTACTTTTTTCTTCTTCACTAACCATGCTTTGCTCAACACATACTGTGGAAGTTCGCCTGAGCGGCCCAAAGGGTGTGGCAACCAAGTTGAGTCGTAAACGATAATTCGAGTTTGATCGACGGTGATTTGATTAACAAGTTCCCACATAATCTTGGCGTCACGTTCGTACATACGTACGCAGCCGCCGGAAGCGCGTTGACCTAACTCGTGATGATGATCCTCAGTCGTCGCATGAATTGCGATTCCGCCGTCAAAGAACTGAGCGAACTTCATGCTCGAGCCGCCCCACTTCGCAGACTTATGGTTGATAGACTGTTTATAAATTCGAAACGTACCTTCATAAGTGCCAGCATAGTACGTATGACCTTCTGGATATCTCTCGTTTGCAGGAATCTGAACTTTTGCTTCCTTCGCTGTCGAAACTGTAGCGCGATAAAGAAGCGCTCCATCTAAAAATACCTCTAGAGTTTGCGCCGTTGGTGAAGTTCCCTGCTTTGCCTTATCCACCACCATGACTAATCGCGGGCGATAGTATGCAATTTCCTCAGGACTTACGCGGCCAGGAGCGGCGCTAACTTGCGTCGCGCAAACCAAACCGATTATAAATAATAAAAGCGTCTTCATAGGTACCTCTGATTTAGACGCGGATTTTAACTCATAAAATAACAATTCAGAACTTTTCGCTTGCTCGTGGGAAGAAGCTTCATGACCGTCAAAAGTTTCGACACTTGCCCCGGGCAAGGCGACATGTTTTAAACGTTACGAGCCATTTGTAATGGAACGATGAAGGAAGTTACATGAGCGAAAACCCAACTCAAGGTCCGATTCTCAGAGAACTTGAAGCTCTTTTGACGGGATTCTGGCTCACGGATCTTGCAAACTTCAGCGCGTTTTTCTTCCACGAAATAAGGGATATTAACTGGATCGGATTCTATTTTTCAGACGGTGAACGCCTAAGACTCGGCCCGTTTGCGGGGAAACCGGCTTGTGTCGAGATCGCCTTCACTCGCGGAGTCTGCGGTGCTGCCTTTACGGACAGAAAAATCATGATTGTTGCCGATGTCCATGAATTTCCTGGTCACATTACGTGCGACGCAGCTTCAAATTCTGAGCTTGTGATCCCATTTTTTGTAAATGGAAAATTGGTTGGCGTGCTCGACGTCGATTCGCCTCTGAAAAAAAGATTCTCGTCGGACGATGCAACATTGTTTCGTGACGCCCTTTCTCTTCTTGCGGCCAAAATCAAAAACTCTTTTCCTGAGGTTTTCTGAGGCCACTTTCAAAAGTATCGATTTAAAGATTAATCGGGCTGATGTCCAAAAAATTTCAACAACAGGTCGAGCAACTCGACGTAAAAACGAATGGAAAATGGACGAACTTTTACAGTTTTCAACGCAAAGATCTGGCACGACATCTCCTTCGTCGAAGGAAGCTTATGAAAGCGCGCTCAAGCGGGTAAAAGGCGCTTAAGCATTTTTGATTCCGGAACCGGCGCTAAACTCAAATGTTGGATTTGAATACTCGCTTTTCCAACAATTTTGATTTCACATTGATCTTCGTATTTCGGCACTCCAACTGTGATCCAGTTTACGCCAGGGACCACGTTAAACTCCTGAACTTGATTCGACGAAATCAATTTTCCGTTTCCTTTCGATTTCACGA
>JANOUF010000439.1:0-9441 GCA_031416685.1 Bdellovibrionales bacterium | reverse complement strand
AAGTCTGTGCAAGCCAAGCGCAGTACGCCTCTTCGTCTTCCCAGGGGAAGTCGGAAAAAGCTTTGCCTATTTTCTGAAGCTGCACAGTATATTCTTTTTCGACATACTCTTGGTCGGCATTTTGTTTCATTGCAATCCCTCCATAGTTTTCAAGCTGCTTTTCTGAAATTTTTTAAGTGTGGGATACGTTCCGTCAGATCTTTTCGTGTCTCCCAAAAGGTTTCGGTCAAAAGTTTCGTCTCGTCATCGAGTCGAATCTTGTCTGCCGACATCGTCATCAGCGAAACCGGCGTATTATGCATATCTAACTTAGTCAGGTGCGCAGTTCCGCCCATTTCAAGAACTGAGCGCGACACTTTGACGTCTTCACGTGCTTTAATAAAGGTGAGCTCGGCATTTAATTCTTGGTGCATCTTCAGCGAGGTCCCCAGCATCGCTTTGCAGAGGGAAACTCCGATTTCGTTTTTTCTCCATGCGGGCGCTACCGTGATGTACTCAACCGTAAACGCAAGTTGAGTTCCAGATTCCTGAAGTAGATTGCGAAAGCATTCGGACTTTTCGCCGGTGAGGTAAGGATTGTGGAGCGTATTTGTGAGCTGCAAATTCAAAACGGAATGAAGGAAAATAGCGACGACTTCGTCTTTATTGACGAGAGCACTCACTAAGTCGGCCCTTGCGAAATCTGCTGGATTAACTTCGTGCGGACTTCCATTTTTGTGCAAGACATCGCGCCAAAAAACAAACCAGTAATTAAAGATCTTGTTGTAAAGCGATACGTACCGAAAATCGACGGCTGGGCGAGTTGGTAGAATTATGAACTGAAGGTCACGAACGTTCCGCATGTGCATTACTCAACGGTGTGTTCAGCGGATTTCGTGAGACCTGTAAAAAAATTTTCAACAGATGGTTAAGAAAAATTTCCCGACGTTTCGCATAGTTACATATTAGTTAAATAGTCGAGTGGAGATTTAAAGCGCGTTCTTGCGCCCACTTAGATAGTGCTGGAAGTAGTCGTAGCCTGAAACCATACTCAACGCGACGCTGACCCATAAAAGGACTTTGCCCGCCTCGACGATTGGCAAACCAAATACGGGCGTCCCAATTAGAAGCGCAGGAACGCCAGCCATTTGCATTCCAGTTTTCCATTTGCCGGCAGCTTTCGCGGAAATTACGACGCCATCAGCGGCGGCCACAGCGCGAATTCCACCGATTAAAATATCTCGAGCTAAGAGTAGTAACACCATGATTGGATGAGCGAGTCCGCTTGGGATCAGCATGATAAGTGCGGAGGCGACAAGAATTTTGTCGGCAATTGGATCCATGAATCGACCAAGATTACTTTCGGCTCCATACTTTCGCGCAAGTTGTCCGTCAAAATAATCCGTGATTGAAGCTGCGATAAAAATTGCGGCTGCGATCCAACGAAAGACTTCGCCTTCGATCAGCATCATTCCAACAAGTATTGGGCAAACAAAAATGCGAGCCCAGGTGAGCTGCATCGGAAGTTTCTTTTTCCATTCAGGAATTATCATTGCGGCAATGCAAACATCTTTGTCTTCTCGCCAGTCTTCAAACCGGTCATCAAAGATGTCGTCCCTCGTGTTGTTGTGCTTGCTTGCGATTCAAAAGACTTCGTGTAAGCGGAAATCCCGATCTCGTTGAGAAGTTTTGGTTGGAGCTGCCCGGTGTGATAAAGACCGGCTAGTATGATCGCGAAAGTGAAAACGCTGATGCTATAAATGTAGCCAACATAGTTTAACACGCGCACCATACTTCTCCTTTGATCTAGCTTTAGCGTAACATAGTTCTATTCAACTACTTTGCTTTAAAGATTCCGAGTGGTTGGATTTATGATCTTAGTCTAGGATAAGGCATGTCGTTTTTTCTAAGTCTGCTGTTCATTGTTCAGAGCGCTTATTCGATTGAGATCATCGAAAAGGAAGTTCCGTTCTGGAAAGCAAAACGTGATGTCTATCGCCGCATGCTCGAAGATCGAGCGGTTGTGGTGAGTTCCCGGCGCGATACGGTCAAAGTTCAAGGCAAGGACCAAGACAAAAACCAAGAAAAAGAACAGATTCGCTTTACGATCAAAGGTGCTGGAATTGTAAATGCCCCTAGAGCATTTTCTTTTAGTGAAGCACAAAGCTACGACAAGCTTAAGAGTATTAGCGGTCACTTCAAGACTGTTACCTACGCGCCGGCGAATCAGAATCTCCATCTCGTGATGGAGGCCTTGGGGTACGAAGCGGATATGCTGTTAAAGATGGAGCCGGTGACAACGGAACTGCGTGATGAGTTGCAGTGGTCTGTCATTGCAGGACATTTCAAAGGTATGAGGGGCGTGCTTGCGTTTGAAAGTGTTGCTGGCGGCAAAACGGAAAGCTCAATCGATGCGGTCTATCAGGCGGAAACCTTGCCGCTGCCGAAAATTTTGATGGGTGTAGCACTTGAAGCGATTTTTCAGAAAGTCGCGGAGAAGATGCGCTCCGCGATTGAGTTTGAGTATAAGGCAGCCCAAAAAGGCCAATAAAAAAGCAGTGAGGCGTTAAGCTTTTTTCTTCTGCTTTTTCGGTGTCGCCGCAACCACGCGCGACATTTCTTGGAAATGCGCAGGGCGATCCCAATCCGATGGAACAGGGAATCCGATCGGCTGATGTTTTGTTGACTCACCAAACAACGCGCGTTCCGTTTCGATCAACGAGCTAGCTACATCCATCGGCAGACGTGAGCCGAAAATTTCGTTGAGATGTTGTTTCCAATTACTGACGGCAGTTTTCAAATACTCAGTTTCGCCAGTTTCTTGAAGTTGTTCGCAAACGCGAGACATGTACTGATTTACAGCTTTGGCTGCTTCTTGCTTGTCGCTGGCAGTGAGGGAATGCAAGTACGCACAAACGAAGTCATAGCAGATCAAATCGTGAACAGAGCATTGCGCGTGCTCGAGTCCATAGATGCCGATTCCGTAGAGTGACTCATCAAGATTCGCGGTCCAAATTGCGACAGCTTCTTGGAACTGTCCCATTCGGACATGCGTGAGCAGAAGACCTAAGGTGATTTTTGAGACGAGGAAGCTATCAAGATTTCCTGAACGTTCCACGTCGCGAAGCAAACGCTGGTACATTGCTTGTGCTTCACGGTAGCGACTGTCGTTGTAGAGAGCGTCCGCTTTCATTCCCGTTACACAAAATTCTTTATACTGTTTATCAGCCATGTTTATTCACCCATCTATTACCGTGAACTTTCATTATGATTCGGATGTGCCGTCTCCAAAAGAAACTCGATGCTCGACGCGACTAAAATTTCACTGAGGTCGGGTCTGACTATGCTAGGATTATGGGAAGGCCTTCGGGCGTGAAAGGAGGTGGTGCCAATGACAAAAAGTCATAGTACCCAACTGATGGAGGTTAACTCCTAACCACCATTACCTTTTTTTAGGTAATGGCCCTGGAGAAGATCGTTCATCAGGGTACAGTTTTAGTTTTGTAAGTTCTTTTGAAAGCGAGAGGCACCACCTAAAGGGACCTCTCGCTTTCTCTTTTCCAAAAGGTACTTGTTACCTTTTGGTCTAGCGCCGCATAAACGTTAATGCGCTGCTAAACCAGAAGGTAACAAGTACCTTTTGGTATCGTTCCGTTGACTTATTGCATTAAGGCCCTTAAATCCAAGGGTTAGTCAGGGGACGTGGAATATGAAAATCAACCTAAGTGAAATTCCAGAAGAGGGCCGGTCGTACAATTTCGATCAGAGCACCGGCGAGATGAACGAAGCGCTCGCGGATTTAGTCGAGCAGCGTCCGTATACTGTCGAGTTCACGCTTCGTCCGCTCGGCAATATTTATGAGTTGAGAGGTCTGGCAAAAACGAAAACTTCGGATCTTTGCTCGAAGTGCGGTTGGGATATTGAAATTCCACTCGAAACTAAGCTCAACGAAATTCTCATGCGTAACGAAGGCGAGTATCGCAAACAGCAATCGACAACAGGAAATCACTCGGTGGATTTTTTAAGCGACAGCCCGGGTGTGACGTATTTCGAGGGCGAAGCGTTCAATGCGGGCGAACTCGTACATGAAGCCATCGCGGCTTCGATTCCGTTTTATCCTACGTGCGGAGTGGAAAAGTGCGTGCACCTCGAAGATGTACGCCGTAAACAGGCTGAATTAGAGGCTGAGTATCGTAAGACCGAACAGCTTAAGACTGGGCACCCAGCATTTGCGTCACTAAAGGACCTAATTAAGAGCTGAGCTAATTCGGATATCTGATATCGAGATATCCGATATCGGATATCAGATGGGAATACAGAGAACAGAATAAAAAAAGGCGCTCGTGAGAGCGCCTTTTTGCGTTTCAAGTGGTTAAAAAAATTAGTTGCCGAGTCGTTCGTATTTTTGGAAATGCTGCTCGTAACGATCGATATCGGATTTTGGTTGGCTCGCTGGTCCGCGATAACCTGTAGTCGAACAGCCCACCATCGATAGAAGTAATATTGCTGATACGATGTATTTCATAGTCGTCCCCTTCGTTTAGTCTAGGCTCTTACTCATTGGACACTTCTCTCTTCGGAATCGGTTCATCAACCGGTTAGAAAAAGTTTTCAGTTTGGACCAGCCTTACTGGACCCTCTCGCTTGACACTCTCTTTACGATCATGGAGATCTTTGTCATGACTTCGCAGCATTCGCCTTATTTCGTTTATTCGCGCAGGGTGGCTTATCACGAGACAGATGCCATGGGTGTGCTTCATCACTCGAACCACGTGCGCTATTTTGAAGAAGCGCGGGTCGAGTTTTTGCGCGCAAGAAATTTGATTTCAAATCACCAGCCTTACGGCCCGTACATCTTTGCGGTCACGAAACAAGAAGCTCAGTACTTTAAGCCAGCAACCTTCGACGAGGCACTCGAAGTTTGGGTGCAGGCGACCATGGTGAAAGCAAAGATCCATTTTCAGTACGCACTGTATTCAAAAAAGTGCGAAGAGGTGATTGCCAGTGGACACACAACGCTCGTGGCGATTCGCCCAGATTTTAAACCCTGCAAATTGCCCCACGAAATGATCGACGCTTTCCGCCGGGAAGCGTGGGATCTTGAGTGGCCGCCGCAAGCGTGATTTAGTAGCCATCGGAGGATTGAATGGATCGCAACCTAGCACTCGAGTTTGTTCGCATCACTGAAGCAGCGGCAATTGCTTCATCGAAATGGATGGGCCGCGGTGATGAGAAAGCAGCCGATCAAGCTGCAGTCGATGCTATGAGACGTGCGTTCAACACTGTTCGCATCGATGGCACAGTGGTTATCGGTGAGGGTGAGCGTGACGAAGCTCCCATGCTCTACATCGGTGAAAAAGTAGGTTTGACCGATCGTCCAGAATATTCACCTGCAGTTGATATCGCACTTGATCCGCTTGAAGGGACAACGATTTGTGCTGTCGGTGGTGTCGGTGCGATTTCTGTTATCGCTGTCGCCAGCCGCGGCGGATTTTTGCATGCACCCGATACTTACATGGATAAAATCGCGTGTGGCCCCGGAGCTCGCGGCGTTATTGATATCGACGCTCCACCTGAAGTGAATATAAAAAAAGTTGCGAAGGCTCTCGGTAAAGATGTCGATGAACTCACTGTGGTGATTTTGGATCGCCCTCGACACCAAGATTTGATAGCAGCGGTTCGTAAAACCGGAGCGCGAATTCAACTCATCGGTGACGGCGACGTTTCCGCTGCTGTTGCGAGCGCACTTCCAGATTCTGGAATCGATTTGCTTTTGGGTATCGGTGGTGCGCCTGAAGGTGTTATCTCCGCTGCCGCGTTGAAATGTACGGACGGGGATTTTCAAGGTCGTTTGAAATTTAGAAATGAAAAAGAAAAAGAACGCGCACTCCGCATGGGTGTGACTGAGCTAGATCGCATGTACACGCGCGATGAGCTCGCAAAAGGCGATGTGATGTTTTGTGCAACTGGAATTACAACGGGTCCACTGCTAAAAGGCGTGCGCTATTTGCCTGGTGGCCGCGGTCTTACTCATTCGATGGTGATGCGCTCGAGCACAGGTACGATTCGTACGATTGAGGCTGAGCACAATTTTGAGCGTAAGCCTAAGTCGGCCATTTAAAAGAGCGGTGATGTAAGTGGCAGCAGGACAGATCACTTGTTTTTCATGCGGACAACAAATCCCACTGCTAGGTATCGTTGGGCGCCGAGACGAGTGTCACAAGTGCCGCGCTGATCTACATGTGTGCAAGAACTGCCTTCATTACGACTCGAAAGCTTACAACGAGTGCCGTGAACCGAGCGCGGATGTCGTGAAGGAAAAAGATCGATCCAATTTTTGCGATTACTTCACACCCGGTGAAGGCAAGGGTCCAGACGACAAAGCCAAAGACCTTCGGGCAGCTGCTGAAGCGTTGTTTAAGAAAAAGTCTTAACGCGGTCCCGATTGCCGGCGGTCCTATTTTTCTAGATACTTGAAGCTTCTTTAAAAAGGATTTTTAAATGCCAGGCGCTCAGCACACAGAAGTTTTCAACTGCACTCCAAGTGAGTTTTTCAATATCCTCATCGATTACGAACGTTATCCGGAATTTTTGGGTGAAGTGAAAGAGTGTCGCGTATTAAAAACCGACGGTAAAAAGAAGCTCGTTGAGTTCAAAGTTTCTGTGATGAAAACATTTTCGTATACGTTATGGATGAATGAAACTGAGCCAACTGAAGTGGGTTGGGTGTTTGATAAGGGCGATATTTTTAAAACACAAAGTGGCGGTTGGAAGTTATCGGAAGAGGCGGGGAAGACACGCGCAAATTACAACGTTGAGGCCACGTTCTCGATGTTCGTTCCAGGGCCGATTGCTAAAACTCTTTTGACGGTTAATCTTCCGAACATGATGAGTTCGTACCATAAACGAGTGAAAGAGCTTTATGGCAAATGACAATAGAAATGACGACAACGATTCAGGCGGACGAAATGACGAGCGCGAGGAGCGCGCTGGTATTTCCGTAGGCGATACACTTAAGAAGCTCCTGTCAGCCGGCGTGAGTGCTGCGTTCATGACGGAAGAGCACATACGCACTTTCGTTGGCGAATCTAAACTTCCCAAAGAAACGCTTAATTTGCTTCTTCAAGGTGCTGCTAAAAGCAAAGAAGAGATCGCAAATCGTGTGACTAACGAAGTGATCAAGATCATCTCTAAAATTGATTTCGTAAAAGAAGCGTCTCGCTTCGTCGAAGAGCATAAGTTCAAGATTTCAGCCGAAATCGAAGTCCTGAAAAAAGAAAAGTGATTGACGCTGCCGAAAGGCAGGCGAGCACAAAGTGCGAGGCAATCACTTATAGCTTATTTCTTTCCTTGCGGCACTCGCGTACGAATTTCAACTGTACCCGCGTTTTCATTCGGAGTTGCATCTGGTGCCACAGTTGGTGACGGTACGGGAGCTGCGCCGATTCCGATCGATTCAAGCTCTTTCATTTTCTTTTCAACCACCGCGCCAAGTTGATCGCGGTCCACTGTTCGAGCGGATTGATTAATCGCGCCATTCGTGTAGTTACGTGAGTTTATATAAAGGGCCGGCGATTTCGGTTCACGGATTGAGCTGAACTCAAGGTAGCCATCGATAAACGAAATCAAATCTTCGCGTTTTTCAGGAATTTCGCGGATCGCGATACTGAGGTAAGAATAAAAACGCCAGAGTTTGGTTGAGTTGGCTGCATTCGCATCCGTGATCGCCATTTCCAGCAACTGATGCTCAAGGAATTCTTGTAAAGGTTCAGAGCCCCATTTGCTATCCACTTGAAAAATCAACTGCGAGAGAAAGTCATAGCGCTGTTGCAATTCTTCCTTGTCGCTCAATGCCGAATTCAAACGTTTGTAGAGCCCCTGGATTTGGCGCTCGCTCATCACCTGATCCGCGCCTAAGCGAACGCCTTGTGTCTCTTCAAAAACTTTACGAATCGATTGCTCAGCTGATTGCAGAGATGCTGATTGTTTACCTTGAATAGTTTTAAGTCGTGCGATGACGTCAGGCTTGGATTGGGTTTGCTGAGTGCGAGTGATAACGCCGATCGTTGGTTGCTGAATGGATGAGGGGGCCGTCGCCGCAAAAGCATGGCTAGCAACGCTCATCGCGATCCCAGCTATTAAACCCCATGCTTTCATTGTGAACTCCCTTTTACTTAAGCCTAAGAACGATTTAACGCCCTTAAAGACACATGTATTTTAAGAGCAAACGGGGCGCCAGACTAGAGGGGAGATTTGGTCAAACAAGCACATTCTGGCAGGTTCTGACTGTCAAAAGTTTAGACAGGGTGACAGTTTCTAGTTGTCAGGGGTAGATTACAAAAAATGAAACTGAAACCCCTAGAATTTGATCTCTTTCGAAGCCTCGAGCCGCTGCAAAACACGCAGTGGGTAGTTGCCGTTTCTGGTGGGCGAGATTCCAATGCACTTCTTCATTTGCTTATGCAAATTTATCCGCGGCTTGGTGTGAAGCTGCTTGTCGCCCACGTTCATCATGGTGATACCGATCGCAAGCAACTCGCGGCACGCGACCGCGCACAAAAATTCGTTAAAAAATTAGCTTTAGAATATGGGCTCGATTTTTTCGAAACGCCATCGGGACTCACAAAGCCAACTTCGCAATCAGAAGAAAGTCTTCGTAAGTTTCGTATGGTCGCACTCGAGCAAATTCGCTCCGAGACAAAAAGCGATTTCATCGTGTTCGCTCACCACGCAGATGATCTTTTCGAAACTCGAATTTTGCGTCTGATTCGTGGGACCGGCGCCGAAGGCATTCGCGCGATGAAGCTACGCTCGGGCAAGAAACTGCGTCCGCTTCTCGAGATTACGAGAGAAGCGCTCCATGCCTATGCGGAGCAATGTGGTCTTTCGTCGATAGAAGACCCTTCAAATTCAACTTCTGGACCCTTAAGAAATTGGCTGCGAAATGTTTGGCTACCATTGCTCGAAGAAAAACGACCTGGTTCTAAGAAATCGTTATCGCGTTCTATGGCGCTCGTCGCCGAAGCACTCGCCAATAGGCCGAACGCACCGGCTCAATTAGCGGAAACCTGCATCAATGACGGTCAATTGGATCGACGTGTGTTTGATTCGCTTGCCGCACGGGAGAAACGCGCAATTTTAGCGTTCTATTTACGCGACCTAGACGTCAATGGCGTCAGCAGGTCACATATTGATGAAGTCATAAAACGTCTTGATACCTACCAAAAGCGTCTCATGTTTAAAGTTGGCCCACTTAATTGGTCCATTAACGCAGAGCAAATTCGAGCTGAGCCAAGGCTTGAGAAAGCCTGACTCTTCGTAGCCCTTTGCTTGTTCGCGCTTCAACGCTCGTGCTATTCTAAATCTGATATTTCTAGCTTTAGAAAAAGGATGTTCTGATATGCGATCAACACAGAAAACTTTGGCGCTTTGGGCGTTACTTTTGGTCATCGCCGTTGTCGG
>JANOUF010000438.1:0-2694 GCA_031416685.1 Bdellovibrionales bacterium | reverse complement strand
ATGGCTCTCCTTAATTCTAACGCGGTATCTAAGAATTAGAGTTCGTCTAAAATTAGAAATAACTCAAGTCACTATTTCTGCAAACATTTACCTGCCACTTGCCGACGCGACAGACAGTCACGGGAAGTGAGGCTGTTCGGCTCGTTTCGATTTTAATTCTGATTTTAGAGTTGAAACCTTTTACGGCGAGCGGATCTAGTATGCCGCATTTATTTTGTTCGAGCAGATCTTAAGAATTGAAGAAAAAAATCTAAAAAATGTTTGACACTGCTTTTCGATTCTTAAAATTTGCGATGGCAGTTTGATATCTCGAGCGCTAGATAGATGGTTCAAAATAGCTGTGATGCGCGCAGCACGAAGTCCCGTTCGCTTTAGTGCGTTCTGCAGATCGTTTGGGCCAATAGATATCAGAAACAAAAAACCTCGAAATTCTGAGTTTGAAAACCCGTGATACAAAAATCTCCAAGGGAACCGGAGGTGTTTCATGGAATTTTATCGTCTCGTCGACGACGTAGTTATCACTAAAATTGAAGGTGCGGTAAAAGAAGAGCGCAATGCAACATCAGTCGTTCTCCATCTTCTTCGAGAAGTTGATCGCCGTCGTTTGCACTCGAAGCTGCAATACAAAAGTTTGCATGATTTTGCAGTGAAGCGTCTGAAGTATTCGGATGATCAAGCATGGCGGCGTATCTCTGCG
The DNA here is from genome assembly GCA_031416685.1 of Bdellovibrionales bacterium. GTDB lineage: Bacteria > Bdellovibrionota > Bdellovibrionia > Bdellovibrionales > JAMPXM01 > JANOUF01. Next base: position 1,997 of record JANOUF010000438.1, on the reverse strand, counting down.
ATGCACTTGCAAAAGGAACTTCCGCAAATTGAATCAAAAATTAATGATGGAACCCTTTCGCTTTCAACTTTGAGTCTTGCTAAAAAGATTTTTGCGCAAGAGGCGAGGGGTATTGACCAGGCGCCTCGCGTTCGCACATCCGAAGAGAAGTTAGAAGTTCTGGCAAAGTTAGAGAATGTTTCTCGTCGAGAAGCAGAAAAGATTCTTGTGAACGAAACTGGGATTTCCGCAAAGCCTGTCGAATCTTTGCGTGTAATTGGTGACGGGCATACGCAACTGAAAACAGTGTTTTCAAATGACACTATCGAGGTTATCGGTCGTCTTAAAGGATTGCTTGCGCATTCTCATCCGGGTCTTTCAACGTCGGCATTGATTGAGCTTTCGTTGATGCAACTGCTTGAGCGGGTCTATCCTTCAGTCAGAGCAGCCCGCTCGGCTGAGCGGAAAACAAAACAGGTTTCGCACAAAACAACACAGTCTGGAAACGCCGTGCTATCTAAAAAAACCGCGCCGGCTCAGAAACATCGCGTCGTGAACCGCTACATTCCGGCGGACGTACGACATCATGTTTGGCTTCGCGACGGTGGTAAATGCACCAGCTGCGGGTCTCAGTATGCAGTGCAACTCGAGCATATGATTCCGTTTGCAAAGGGTGGCGAGGCAACGGTCGATAACACCAAGCTATTATGCAGAAGCTGTAACCAGCGAAGCGCAATCGAACAGTTTGGTTTGCAGAAAATGAGGAGGTTCATTCGCGAACGAAGCGTTCTGTATTTAACTCGATGATTAAATTGAGAATCAGAGAAAAGCAGTTTTGAGAAATTAAGGTTTGGGACGTAATTTAAAGTCGACACTTCCAAATAAAAAAAGCCGGTCACGATGGACCGGCTTTTGTGGGAACAAAAGTTCCGAACTAAATTATTACATGTGCCAACGAGCAGCTACAGAAAGTGCCAACATATCAGCTTTCTTTGCGTTCGATAAGTTGCTGTCGTAATCCTGAGTTGCCCAATCAAGGCGTGGGATCAACTCGAGTTTGTCAGCAGCTTTCATCGGTGCATAAAGGCTCAACGTCATCGTGTTGTTTTTATCATTTTGCGTAGCACTTGGAGTGCCTGACTTAGTAGCGCCCGCCATGTCGTATGCTAATGCCGCACCAATTTTATTTTCAGCTGACCATGCGTATTCGTAGAAAGTAGCCAAGCCGAATCCGTTGCCATCTTCTACTTTAGTCTCAGTCGTACCATTTTTTTGCGTACGCTCGCCCAACCAAGTGTAATTAACCTGAGCTCCCCAGACTCCCGGGCCAACTGCCATTTCGTAGCCAACGTATGGAGCAAGGCTCATACCGCCGGTTTGCGCATCAGTTTCATCTTTCGTTGCGCCCGAAGTGGTTTCTTCGTCACCTAAGCTGTAGCCCAAGTTCAAACCGTAAGCGAGTCGGCCTGATCCAGTTCCGTTGCTACCGCGAACAAAAAGAATGACATCTTTAAGGCCAGTAACTTCAGTGTCGTTAGTTGTGCCTGCAGGCTTAACTTTTAATTCTGATGATTCATAACCGAGTTCCACTCCTGCTGACATGCCCTCAGAAATTCCGTATTCGCCTTCTACACCAAGCTCCATACCCGAAGCTTCAGCTGTAATTCCGGTCGTATTCGTTTCGATGTCCATTGTTTTGTAAGCGAATTCTGGAGTAACTTCCATTTCGCCTTTGGCTGCGTGCTGATGGTACTCTGACACGCCCTCTTGTGATGCAGCCGCCACATTGGCTGCGAGAAGAACTGCTGCTAATACATAAACTGACTTCATCTATTGTCTCCTTATTACGGATCACTGCTGACCACGTAAATGTTGATTAACACTTCTGGTAAAAATGGTCGCAATGATGGGCACATCTGTAAAGCGAATAAAGTGCCTCTTGCGTAGGCAAATCCTCTATCAAAAAGGCTTTGCGATCATCGCCCGGAGACTCTTGAGTGAAAACGGCTTGTAAATAA
>JANOUF010000437.1:0-4546 GCA_031416685.1 Bdellovibrionales bacterium | reverse complement strand
GTTAGCCCAATTGTTATTGGGTTTTAGAAGTACTAGCTCGTCATCTTTGATTCGAATGAATTTCATTCTCATCAGACGATCAATGGAGTCTTCGATTTCTTGGCTGTGAAGCCCAAGCCGCTCAGCCATCCACTTAACGTCGAAGCGGAATTTTTTAGTTTTAATGAGTTCTAATATTGCGAAATGAGACCATTCGGCCAGCAGGCTCACTTCATCGTCGGCCAACAGTTGATACTGTATGCTGGCTGGTGAATGCTTCGCTTGAAGTATCTGAGCTAGCTGTGAAGGTTTAATTTTTATTTTAGTCGCCACTTTTTGTGCTACGGCTTCGCTGATCTGGCGCTGGCCACTCATCAGTTTCGATAGAAGCGACTGATCGACACCGAGAAACTGAGCGTAAGCCCTCATCGAGTATGCAGAGTTAACCTTGCAGCGCCTGACGAACTCTTTACGAAGCTCAGTGCGTAAGCAGATAGGTGAAGTGTTTTCGAGATCCTTGTTCGTCATGGAAAGCTTCTAACACTGCTCTTTGACGGCTCGCCACTAATTTGTACTCATAGTGAGGACATTGTGTCCTCGCGGGTAATTTTTGCAACGGTTTCCATGACCTAACTTTTACTGACTGTTCAATGGTTGTGATTGCTGCATCAGAATCCTGCTGGATTTCTAATACTGAATCATAAAAATGCTGCTCAATCTCCACTTTGCTAAGTCTTACTTATACCGGTGCATAACAGGTATATAAACTAGACTAAGTTACTTAGTTTACGCCCGAAATTTGCGCTCTAGTTTTTCCAACTCAAATGCCGATTAAATTCGAAATTTAAAAAAAGACTACTTAACTGCGTTAGAGCGTTTTTCGTTTCCTAACCGAGGAAATTCAATTTCATTTGTTCGCAAATCGAATGCTAAGGCCATTCCGCAAATAGGTCCGTAAGGAGTTCCACAATAACATGAGGTCCCATCAAATTCGTTTTTTTTCATAAAACACCAAAACTGAGAGGTAAAACACCGGTTAGTCAAATAGTAAGGTTTTTGGGCCGACTGTCTGGTCAACTTATCGAGCCCCTTTACCTGCTCCTGACACTCTTTATCTGATAAGGCCTTAATTCGTTCCATATAATTTTGATGAGCGTTAAAATCAGCTGCAGTTCTAATCAGATAATTAGCGCCATCTTTTAGGCGTTGAGTTAAAGACCGTGTGTCATCTGCGTAAGCTTCCGTAATGAAGCTAAATTTGATTCCAAAATGCTTTTTAGGAAGCGCAGCAAGGATTTTTCTTTCGAGTTCAATCACGTCTCCGCCTTCACGAAACACAATAAGGTGGCTGTTTAATTTAAATTCTCCGCGAGCTATGTTCACAAATTCAAATGTAACTGAGGTTTTGTCCTGATGGAGAGTTACAAGTCGGCGGGAAGTTCGTTTAAGCAGGGGCAGATCATTCATTTTTTCCGAACGTGCTTGATACGAATTAATTGTGTTTTCGGCTGCTATTCGCTCTTTATCGGCGGGGCTAGCCCAAACTACCAAACTAAAAAGGTTGAACACTAGACATGTGGCAATCACAATTATTTTGTACATAGTCCCTCGTATATTTTATTCTAATTTAAGTGCATATGGAGTAAATTGAAATACAACTCTCTAGACAATGGTCAGTTAATCCTGCGCGGCTTTAACCCGGGGGATAACTAAGTAAGCCACTTCTTGGTCTAGGAAGTTTACATTCATTCCTTGAAGTGACTGCTGACAGCAACAGATAAACAAATTTAATACTATTTTGTGACAGTGACCTGTCGGGAATTTTACTACCATCAACAATGTTAGTTCTCAACTGACAAGCGACATATTGATCCCCCATGTTTCTGGTGCTCGAGGAGGTTTTCCTCATAGCGATGAGTGTGGTCTAACTTCATTTTAATGTCTGCGCCAACGTTCGATAAGGATCTTCGATTCAAGAAGCGTAAAAAATATTTCTCCGTTTAAACACCGATCCCGCATTTTACCATTGAACGATTCGCAGTAGCCATTCTCCCTTGCTTCTGCGGCACTTGCAAACCCTCTCGCTGCCTAATCAGGTTCCGTTATTTCGAATCGTCTCGATGTAACGATGTGCGAGTTCGAGGGAAGTGAAGTAAAGCGATTCGGAAGCGACAGGTATCGGCGGAAAGCCAGTTTTCAATAACATGAAGTTAAGAACCACACGACCTGTTCGTCCGTTGCCGTCAACGTATGGATGAATCATTATGATCTCTCGATAAAGATCGAAGACAGTCACTAGCGAAGAATTTGAACTCAAGGAATTGATTTTTTTTAAAAGTCCTTCGACTCGCATCGGAACCTCCATCGCCGGGGGGAAGGAGTTGACCGCAAAATAATCACCTTCGACTGTAAAGCCTTGATGAATCTGAAAATCGAAATTGTCGACGAACGTCTTTTGACCATTGATCTTAACGACCTTGCTGGTCCCTCTTAAGACACCAACAAGTGAAGAAGCCACGGGCATTCCCAAAACCAGGCGACCGGCATTTACATTCGAGTTCAGTTGCTCGAGGTGTTTGATCGTCAATTTATCACCGGAATCCAAGAGACGCATGAGCAAGCGGTTGGCATCTCGAATTCCGCGACTGTAAGCGTCCACCACGGCAGCAGCATGAGTCGAAGTCTTCAACTGAATTTTTGTTAGAAATTCCGCCTTTTCCACGCTGCCAAGAGAATTGAAGGGGGAATTCGTTTGTGCTTTTTTGACTCGTTCGAGTTCAGCACTATTCAATCCCAGGGCTGCCCGTTCAGTAATCGGCGTGAAGTCGGAGAAACGAGCGAGATAATATTTAGGGTTAAAACTCTGAATTTTGATTATTGGAATACTCCATCGCTTTCCATCGACGTCGCGTGCAATCAAAGAGGTCGGGTCCTCTGAAACTGGAGAATCGAGAACATAGCTCATGCTTGGCGCTAGCTGTAAAAATTCAGAGCCATCGACACTCAGTTGCCTGATACTAACTAGGGGCATTTTACGAAGTCGCATTTTGGCGATTGATTGATCGAAAACGTGGGTCTCTGGCGGCATACCTGTTGGTATGGCCAAAACTGGAATCGATTTCGACTCTTCAACGGTGGCTTCAGAATGTGTTGAGTTTTTGCTTAATAGACTGACACATTTTGGCTCCTCCGCAGAAGCCAGGGGTACCAAAAACGAGAACATCAGTATGATGGAAAGTGATCGTGTTTCAAACATAGTGAAGAGAACAATGCAACAATCAATCCTCCTCAAATGGGGCCTATGACATCGTTAAATGCACTCGAAGGGTTAAGACATCTGTATAGGTCAAAAATGAGAGACAAAATTTGACAAATTCCACGGCCACCTCCGCTTAAAGCCGGAGATGCTATACCGTGCGACACATTTCGGCTGACTGACGATTTTCTCGACGCTTCTGGTATCCGCCGGGCGGCTTGATACTGAATTTATGCTTGGCTTTAAATCCTGGCGGTTATGACAAGACAAGGCTTCGGTATGCCCTATGCAGTCAGTTCATCACATGAGGTTTAGTAACCAGCCGGAGGCTTCGTGTTGAAATCTTTGATTATGATAACGGTGCTGTTTTTCACTGGATCATTTGATGATGCCCGGGCCGGGAATAAATTGGGCCAAGAATGCTCTACATTGTTAGAGAGTTCTGAAGCGATGCACGTAGTGAGTCCAGGGACTGAGTTAATGCTTGCCCGCGGTGGTTCGACGATTGCCCGTTCCCATAATGGCAGAATCCGACTAGCGAAGGAAATCTCGAATTTCGACTGGTGGGCGGAGTTGAACCCAAGACCTGCTTTCTCTCCTGACGGAAACAGTCTTGTGATCCTAGCTACATTGGGCGCGAAGTTTGGACTGTTTTTAGTCGATCTTCGAACCAACAAAAGGACTTTTCTCGAACCACCCGGTGGACATATCGGACAAAACCCATATTTGAGATATTCTGACGACGGTCGATTCGCCCTTGCCGTATATCTTGACGGCAATTTCACGATTGTTGACGTCAGCACTCACAAATTTGCATCTGCGCAGTTGAAGCGCCCTAGGGTATTTGACACTACTTACGGTCCGCAGATGAATTTCATGCCGGGCACTCGAAAAATTTTGGCTCAAGAAGAAAAAGGTCGCCGTTACATGATCGATGCCGCCGCCTTTTTAAAAGCTAAGCAGCCAGCGGAAACAATCGTGACTCTCAATGGTCGAAATACGCCGCGGCCGGGACTAATGCGTAGTTACCCTTATGATATTGAGACCATCAAAGGTCGAAACTGGGTCGAGCTGGGTAGACAGGCAGTGGGGGGAAACAAATTTCTCGAATTTCTAAGCAAAGATGGTGCGACGATTAGGCGTATTGACCCAAAAGATATAGTTTGGGACTACCCTAGCACGAAGCGGGCGTTTCAACCCGGAACCGACGTTTTGTTTTTGAGTCAAACTCTTCGTGGGCAGTTAGTGGTCGACACCATCGACGTCGACACAAAACAGGTGAAACGACTCTACCAGGCGGACACTTTGGGA
>JANOUF010000436.1:0-8427 GCA_031416685.1 Bdellovibrionales bacterium | reverse complement strand
ACTCAATTCGCTTCTGAAGAAAGTGTTATCTTTGACCTCGAAAACAGAAACAGAAAAATATTATCGTCAACGTCGAAGACCGCGACGGACCGGTAAAGAATTGTGAATAAATTTAATTCCAAAATGTCATTGAAGGATTTCGCAATCGCCGTAGCTAGAGAACTAAAAGAGCATGGAATTGATGTCGTTCTTACGGGCGGGGCAGTTGTTTCCATTTATTCTGAAAACAAATATGTTTCGAATGATGCTGACTTCTTAAGCACAACCGACCATCAAAATATTGTTAAGGCCATGCAGACAATGGGCTTCACGAATAAAGGAAAAGACTTTTTCCATAGTTCCACAAAATTTTCAGTCGAATTTCCTGGACGTAATTTAATCATTGGGAATGCTCCGATGAAAGCCACAGGCTCGATAAAAGAAAATGGTTTTACTTTACTCTTATTGTCCCCTACCCAATGCGTGATGGACCGCCTCGCTGCATTTTACCACTGGAACGACAGGCAAAGCCTCGATCAAGCGCTGTTGGTGGCCCAGAATCAGCCGATTAAAATAAATGAAGTTAAAAGATGGTCCGAGAATGAAGGAGAGCTTTCAAAGTTTCAAGAGTTTGTAGATGGTATAGAAGCGAAAAAATCACGCAGATAAGCACTCCCGATAACATTGCGATACCTTGTTCTGTAAAGGCATAAGGCGGTTTCCTCGAACTGCCCCAACTTGAAGTCACAAATTGTGACTTCAAGTTTGCAAGCTCCTGATTTTCTAACTGAAACATGAAATCCAATGGGAATCTTTCGATGTTCCGATTGACCGCCTAAATGAGGACCTTAGGTTCGAGTTCGTAAAGCTGTGCAAGGTCATGGCTTGAGGGAGCCCCATGGGCTCACCTCCTGATGAATTAATAAATCTACATTTAAATACAAATATCAATCGATGTCATAAGTGCTTGTATATACTTTGTTTTACAGAAAGCCAGACGCTTAATTTACCTCATCGGTATCTGAACTCTCATTGTACTCAGGACTTGCTTCATACAAATTCCAATACCCACCAGCGCCCTTCAATCGGTTGATGTACCATAATGACTGAGGCTTGTTTTGATCTAAACCCAAATCGACATCGGGCATATGGGCCGCAAAAATACAAATTTCTCTACCACCCGAAACTAAGTAACGCCAGACCGACAATGTTTGCTCACAATCAAGTCGATCCTCAACATATGTGTCGAAGAGAAAAACCTCCGCTTCACTTTCAACACTTAGGCTTGGCACTAAAGTGCCATGATCGTAATCCGCGCAATCAAATTTCACTATATCCAAGCTAAAGCACTGCCATTGATTGTAAGAGCCCCAAGGATGTTCACTTCGAAGTTCGGACCCGAGCGCTACGCCATTTTCGTTGTCAATACGATGAAACTCTAAGTCCTCTTCGCTAAGCAACCGTGTATAAACAAAAGCAGATGCCGACGCACAAATCGCAAACGAAAGAACAACAACCATCCATCTTTTCATTTCGTTAGCCTTTCGTAATATTTGGTCAGTTTGTTCATTTGCTTGTGATCCGGATTCGCTTGCCACTGCTCAAGATACGATTTGTAATCAGCCGCAGCCTCAAGCCAAGTTGCCTGGCGTTTTAGTTTTGCAGAAGCAGTTTCACGCTTGCGATGCAGCCAACGAATGCCAGCCGCAATACAAAGGGAAGCCTCATTCATATCTTTTTGATCAAGGTCAACAAGATGATCACGAAGCTCGCCATTTTCATCTTTCAAAATATCTAGCGCCCAATCCGTTACTTGCATGAGACCACGCGCGTAGCCTGCTTTTTTACCAGCTTTTATTTTGGCCTTCGGATTAAACCCTGACTCAGTCGCAATTAAAGCCTTCACCAAATTGGGATCTAAATTTTCTTTGGGCGCCAAAACATCATTCCAATATTTTGTCCAGCCGGCGATTAATAAGTCATAGCGATTACCTTAATACTTAAAATCCAAAATATCTGCCTTGGGCTGCAACTTAACTTTCGAGAAATACTTTTCAGCAATATGCAATAGCTCTTCAATGTAGATCTGATCTTTACGTGAACGATTCGCACGACAATAACCACTGACCTGAGTAACGCCTTTTGACACAAGTCTAGGATGAGTGACGACCCAATGCTCGCTACCTGGACATATGCGCCATGGGTGAGATTTTGATTTTTTAGATTTTGGTTTGTTCTTCGCCATTTACGAGAAGACTTTACTCTAAGACCAAATCTTACTCAAAGTAACTCTTTGAAACTACTTATCTTTGTCCGAAATCCGGACACCAAAAGTTAAGAAATATGTGTGCAAGGTGCTTTGATTTTTCAAGCATCAGCTGATCAGAGGATGGAACGTGCTCTTTTCGAAATGTCTTTCAATATGTGCACTCGAGCGAACCATTTGCTATCTGCCGGCACCACCGTCCACGGGCATTTCGGGGTGGATGTTCTCTTCTTCATTTCCTTGAACGCAATTTGATAGGGACTCCACTTGCTCCGATTTCGGTAGTCCTCGTCGGTCATCTTCCAAGACTTTAGCGGGTCTTGTTCTCGATCCTTAAATCGACGACCTTGTTCCGAATAAGAAATATCAAGCAGATATTTCAGCACGAGAATGCCGTCATCATACAAAAGTTTTTCGAAGCTATTGATCTCTCCGAAAGCCCTTTGCCACTGCTTTTTATTCGCAATACCTTCGACTCTCTCGACCAAAACTCGCCCGTACCAACTGCGATCAAAAACACAAATTTCACCCGCATTTGGCAAGCGCGCAAAAAAACGTTGCAAATAGTGCTGCGCGATTTCATCGCTCGTCGGCTTACCAATGCCGTAAGCATGAAAAGTGCGTGGGTCCAAATGTTGCGACATCCTCCGGACCAAGCCACCTTTGCCAGCCGTATCACTACCCTCAAGAACAATAATTAACTTCTTTTTTTTCTGAACAATCTTTTGCTGTAGGGACAGTAATGCAATCTGAGCTTTTAAAAGTTCGCTTTCGTATTCTTCTTTGTCGGAAAAAAATTTTTTTGCTCTCTGTTGAGCCGCGGCCGAAGATTGACAACTCATTTTAGACATTAAAGCATCCTTAATTTGAACTCGAGCCTTCAGTAGCACCCAGAATATCCGACGCTTGCCAATTCGGTAGATCCGCAACAAGTTCCATTAAAAGCTCATTAAACCGAGCCTCAGCTTCCATACGACGAGCAGGCTCGCGTGACGAAACACCATCAGCAAGTTCGCGCCACTCAGGAGAGAGCGTCAGGCGACTTTTTAAAGCAACGGTTATGAGGTCAGCCCACGTTGGCTGATTGTAAGTGAAATTCAATGCCAATGCTTCGCCTTGCGCAGATGTCGAATGCCAAAAGCCCCGCGGAACATAGAGTAGCGAACCTGGCTTCAACGTAATCTCAATTGTTCTGTCTTTGGGCATAACCTCAAGTAGCGATGTCGAAAGTGGATCTGAATACGCCGTAAGCTCCGGATCCATCGGCAGACCCAGAGTGTGACGAACAGTTGGATTAACAACATTTAAGTTTGGAGCGATCTTCCAAACCTTTGTGCCATGAAGTTGCAAAACGAAATTTATGTTTTGATCAAAGTGCGCAGCCGTGCCTTTTCCGTCAGGAGTTGCATAGGCAATACAGCGTCCGTAAGTCATTTGCGGAAGACCTAGATCCGCTTTTATTGCATCAATCCACTGCCTGAGAACGGGAACGTTGGCTTCGACGTTATTAAACAAAAGTCCCATGCGGCTCGCGAAAAGTTTCTTTGCATCCGTCGTAGAAACATCAATGGAGCTTGCCTCATCAGCGATATCCGGAAGGTGGGCTTGAACTTGGCTTCCCCAAGACGCTAGAAGCGCGTCGATCGATGCAAACGCTTTCACTTCACGAACAAAATCTAAGTTTAAGTTGTGTGTAACAAATGGTGAGTGTGGCCAGTGTTTTGCCAAAAACATTTTAGCGTTTGAATCGCCAATGAGCGAACTGAGGCCAGGTATCATTTCAATGCTTCAATCTGTTTGATCATTTCTTCATCGCGCTCGGTGACAAAGTTGATCACGACACCGTCACGGCCCGCACGAGCCGTGCGTCCCACACGGTGAATGTAGGCTTCCATTTGCTTTGGCATATTGTAGTTGATCACGCGATTCACGTGCTCGACATCAAGGCCACGAGCGGCTAAATCAGTCGCAATCAAAACTCGAACTTTTTTGTCGCGAAAAAGACCAAGGTTTTTTCTGCGAACAACCTTATCCATCTCACCACGATAAATCAGGCACGGGCGCTTCGCGCCAAGCATAAGATCAGCAAGCTTGTCGCATTGCTCGCGAGTGTTGACGAAAATGAGAGTGCCGCCATCCGGTTCTTTATCCAGAAGTGATTCAAGCACCGGAAAGCGTTCGCCGTTCTCAATTCTGCGATTGATCGTCTTAAGCGTCGGCACGACTTTGTGGCTGCCAGAGGTGCGGGCGATTTCGACTTTTTGAAACAACTCATTCATCAACGTTTGCACTTTGTCTGTCACAGTTGCTGAAAAAAGCGCGAGTTGTCTGTTCGGCGAGCACTCACTCGCAATGCGTTTTGCATCCGGCAAAAAACCATGATCAAGCATTTGGTCGGCTTCATCGAAAACAAGAAAGCGGACATCGTTAAGGCTTATGAGTTTGCGATCTAATAACTGAATAAGTCGACCAGGAGTCGCGACAAGAATTTCAAAGGCACCGCTGACGTTCCGCTTCGCAACTTCAAATTCTGTTCCACCCAAAACGCTGCGAACTCGAACGCGAGTGGTATGAGTGAATGGCTTCATGACTTTCGTTACTTGCTCGCCGAGTTCGCGAGTTGGAACAAGCACCAGCGCACGAGGCCGCGACTCTTCTTTTACAGGATCTTTATTGATCTCAAGTGTTTTTATAAAATGTAGAATAGGCAAAGAGTAGGCGAGTGTTTTTCCACTCCCCGTCTCCGACACACCAATCACGGATTGACCAGCGAGAAGCTTTGGCATCGTGCGACCTTGAATCTCGGTCGGAGTTAAAAAGCTCTTCTCAACGAGGGTATCTTGGAGCGACTGTAGGAGACTGAACTGCGTAAATGATTTCATAGCTTAGTTGTCGCTCATCTCTATCAACAAAGCCAGTTAACTAGCTGATTTTAAACCGCATCACCAATGCTCACACAAGTCCGAACACCTTTGCTTGGCTTGACTCCGTCGGTTCCCGGTTTCACGCCATCAGTACCTGGCTTCACTCCGTCCGTACCTGGCTTCACTCCGTCTGTACCCGAGCGATTCGTATTCAAACCGACATACTGATTTAACTCTCCCTTTGTAGCCTGGCTCTCGAATGTCTCACAATAAGTGGGCAGGTAGGAATCTACGAGCGGGTTTGCCCTTCCATCGGGCCGTTTAATCTCCTCAATCATCCAAATCAGCTCCATTGCTGATCGTAGATCGTGCCACAATTCTCGAGCACCTTGCTTTTTCTGAATCATACCGAAGGCCAACGGGTGGGCGGGCCTTCTAAATGTGGTCTTGCCTGAACGGATCAAATCGGAATAATCAGAGTAACCATCCTCAGGAAAGTCATACGTCCATTTTTTTGGATGATCCGTATTCGAAAAATCACCGTCGACTACAACCTGACCGGGAGACTGGCGGACCAGAGAAGCAAAACTGGATCCGAAATATCCGTTTGAAACACGATCAAAAAGTTTCAATGAAAATGTCCGCATCCTGTCGGCGACTGAATTTCGCGACGGCTGATCACCCCTAATGTGACTCAGCACCTGAAATAAGAATTCCTCGAATTTATAACTATGCGTCCCGTTACGAGTATCTGTGGCCTTTGCAAGCGTATCCAGAGGGCCACTGCGGGCAAACATGTTCAGATCACCAAATTCTTTGTTCCTAAGTTGTGGCGACAAAACTTTGTTTGAAAACTCTCTTTGTAAATAGCCAGCGTGTAGTGATGCGACCGACTCTTCAACTGCGACCAAGAGTTTAATACTTTCACGAAGAGAAACTTCAGATGAATTCAGAGGTCCGCTATCAATTAGTAAATGGGTAAACTCGTGAATAACAGTTGCTGCTAGATTCAAGGGCCGTTGCACTACATCGATCGTAATTTGTGTTTTTGAACAGTTAAAAGTCCCGAGAACTTTCAATGGAGCTTCGTCATCAAAATTGCGCTGGACACGAATGACACCTTGGCGTATCGCCGCGACGGCCATGTACGCCCATGCCGCAGTATCAGGATACACGATGTCGCCATTCTTTTTAACTGTAGGACGCCAATTCTGCCCAAGCAGGTAAACGGAAGTCCCCACGTACGTAGCTAAAATGTCGGGCAAACACGAATCTTTTTTGCGAACGGCTTTCAGGATTCTCGTCTCAAGCTCTGATCCGGCATCACTAACCATTTTTATAGAAGTCGCTTTGCTCCTCAGAAGTTCTCGATATCTTAGAAGCTGATTCGCAAGGATTTTCGTTTCAGCCAAGCACCTAGGTACTTTTGTCATTTGCAGAGCCAAATTTGCATCAGACAACGGCTCAGGCTCGCCAGCGAAAACCTTTTTCCATATCACGGCATTGCCGCCAGAATTAATCGCCATGTAGGGATTTAACGAGTTCGATTCCATTTTCATATATGGTTCTGATGAGTCTGGAGACGTATGCCACTTAATCTCAGCACGAACCGAAGATGCCAAGAGAAGCATGATGAATATTATGCGTAAGGGTCTCACGCCAACTCTCCAATCACAGCAACCTCTGGCGCCATCAGAACGCCATTAAGAACATCGATTTTCACTTTCCAAGTTTTTCTTAAGCGAGAAACTACTTGGTAGATTGTTGGATCGTGAAGATGAGAAACATATTTTTGACTTCCAAAAAGTGCCTGAAAGAGTTCGGCCTTCGTTACACCTTCACTGTGCTTGGCAATAAAGCAAAGCGCATCAAACAACTGTGTGCGCTTCTTCATATCAATAATTTCAACTTGCAGATTCTCAGAATTGAGTCTGAAAACTAAATTCAAACACGGAAGCACAACGTGGCTCGGTTGCCTCTCAGCATCTATCGTCTTCGTTGTAAATTTGCCGCGTATCTGCCGAAGCACATGACCAGTTGTCGACTGAGCGTCGCCGCTCACCTCGATATCTAAACTTGAAATTCTTTGATAGCGAGCGACGGCTTCAAATACTCTACGGTCGAGCAAAGAATAATTCGGATTGGTCACATAGAGTTCGAACTGCGACAAAGCTGTATGAAAATCATCACCTTGTTTCAAAGCAGTCCAAACCGCGAGCTCCAAAATTCTCGTTGCATCATGCCCTGCGCTCATCGCAACAAACGCTTCAACGCGCAACACAGTTAGCAAATGATCAAAAGTGAATACCGGTGCATTTATTTGTCTTTGCCAAATTTGACTTAGCTTTAGTTTTGCCAATGTTAGCTGACCTTGGGCCGCTGCAACTTTGACGTCGACAAGTTCAGCGTAGTACGCGACTTGCGTATTTGGATAAAGTCGATCAAGACTTCGAATTCGATTGATATCTGAAAGAGCGAGGGCAAAATTTCCCAACTCAAACGCTGCAACTGAGCGAACCTGCAAAGCTACCATCATCGACATTGGCGAAGGTTGAAGGTTCAAAACTTTGCCGCAAGTCTCGATGCACTTTTCCCACTCGTTTGCGTACGCAAACAAACGCGCAAGTTCCAAATTCCACTCAGGATCGATTTCAAGCGATTCTTTTTCAGACCGATACGTTTGTAGTTTTACCCAAGCCTCAGGAAAATGACCGCGGCCAATCAGAGTGCGAAGTTCTTGAAGAAACTCTGTCGGATGAATCAAACAAAGCGCTTCTGCCTTTCGCATGTCATTTAAAACACTGCGAGCGAGATGCACTTCGCGATTATGATCGCCGTTTGTTGCTGACGTAGCCGCTGCCACACTAGCAATTTCAAACGCGACCCACTCTGCTTTTGATTTCGGAGTTGAACTCATAGGGCCTACAAGCTGCAAGTTCAGGGCTATCCCGCACTCAGCATGCTTATGACGATTCGTGCATGATATCCATAACTTAGTCTTTCAGTCGGCCCACAAGAATGAACAAAACCTGAGCAAACTGACCATTTTGGTCCTCTTGATGTCAGGCCATATTCGTCGTGAATCGCGATTGCTGCCGTTACTCTGCTCCCGTACCGAAACACGAAACACAATCTCAAAGGAGATATTTATGAGACTCGCTCATTTAAACCTCGCGCTCGCGGCGCTCACGCTCACCATCGCATTTCATACAAATGCTGCTACCAGAGACAATGCTTACGTTATCTGTTCAAAAGGTGAAAACCCCGATCAGAATCATCCGATCAGTGTCGCCATGCAACTCACACCGATAGATGGCT
>JANOUF010000435.1:0-2096 GCA_031416685.1 Bdellovibrionales bacterium | reverse complement strand
GCTTGATGTAGACGATGCCCGAGCGGTAGCCGACAAACTCGATATTCCATTTTACGTGATCAACTGCGAATCTCAGTTTCGTACGACGGTTATCGATAATTTTGTGAAGGACTATCTTGCTGCACGCACTCCGATTCCGTGCGTGAACTGCAATACTTTCTTGAAGTTCGATCATTTAGTTCAAAAAATGAAAGAACTCGACTGCGACTATCTTGCGACCGGTCACTACGCCCAAATTTTGCCGGGCCCAGACGGCGAACCTCAAATCATCACGAGTTCCGACGATTGGAAAGATCAGACGTATTTTCTATTCACATTGAATAAAGAGCTATTGCCGAAACTCATGTTTCCTATCGGCAATCGGGTGAAGCCCGAATTGCGAGCGTACGCCGAGAAAGCCGGATTGGCAGTTGCCCGAAAAAAAGATTCGACCGGGATTTGTTTTATTGGCAAAGAAGGATATTCGGCATTTATCGAGAGCGAAGTTCCGAAATCAGAGCTTCGGCCTGGTCTCATTCGTAAATATCCTAGTGGCGAAATTCTTGCGCAACATGATGGAATACATAAATTTACGATCGGGCAACGCCGCGGACTTGGAGTGGCCACCGGGGAGCCGGCCTACGTAGTTAAAATTGAAGTTAGCGAGTCTGATGGCGCCGTTCCTAGCGGCACGGTTTGGCTCGGAGACGAAAAGTATCTTTTCTCGACCGAATTGCTTGTGGAGCGATTGAATTGGCTTGATGACGTTTCGGATGGTGAAGTAGTGAAGGTCAAAATTCGATACGCTCACAAAGGCTCCGATGCGATCGTCGTGAAGTGCGCAGACGGGACGGTCATCTTGCGGTTTTTCGAACCACAGCGTTCGGTGACGCCAGGACAAGCGGCCGTATTTTACCGAGAAAAACAGTTAGTTGGCGGCGGTTGGATCGTGAAGAAGCTCGAGGCGCGCGTCTGCGACGAGGCAGGATTAGTCATTAAAAGCATGGATGTAAAAACCTCGCCCCTTGAAAATGAAACGGCAGATGAAGTGTACGCGCGGATTTCTACCACTCCATCTGAGGTATCGTTGAATGTCTGATTTGCTCGACACTTCACGAGTTCAAGTCAAAACCTATGGCTGTAAGGTCAACACTTACGATTCAGGTCTTCTCGAAAAAAAACTCGCTGGTTTTTATGCGAGTGGAGTAATTGCTGAGGATGCCGCCTCAATTACGAACAAACGTCCGATTTTTGTTTTGAATACGTGTGCGGTCACTCGCGATGCAACACAAGAAGCGGTTCGCGAAGTGAAGCGGTTACGTGCGAAAAATACAGAGGGAGTCATCGTCGTGACCGGCTGTGCCGCGCAAGTAGACACCGAATCCTTTACTGACATGATCGAAGCTGATCTTATAGTCGCGAACTCTCATAAAGCTCACATCGGATCAATTATTGCCGATTTTCTTGCCGGTCGCTCAGACACGAAAGTTTTTAAATCGAATATATTTAAAAAAGATGATTTCGAGCCAGGTGGCGGAGAAGAGTCTCAACATTCGCGAAGTTTTTTAAAGATTCAAGATGGTTGCAATAGCTTTTGCACTTTTTGTGTCATTCCATTTGCTCGGGGAAAAAGCCGTAGTCTGCCAATCGACGAACTAGTCGCAAGAGTAAACAAAATTGAAGCACAAGGTTTTCGCGAGGTGGTTCTTACCGGTGTGCATATCGGTGATTACGAATTCGGCCTCGAAAATTTGATCGAAACGCTTCTGGAAAAAACGACGATGCCGCGGTTTCGCCTCGGAAGTCTCGAGCCTATTGAGCTATCGGATCGATTGCTTTCATTATTTGCGAATGATCGGCTGTGCCGACATTTTCATATGAGCATTCAAAGTGCAACGACATCAGTTTTGCATGGGATGAAACGCAAGTATGGATCGGAAGAAGTGGCGACTGCATTGCGAGCGATCTTTGAACAGGTGCCGGGCAGTTTTGTCGGAATGGATGTCATCGCTGGATTTCCGGGTGAAACAGAAGAGGATTTTCAGGATACGTTTTTGCGACTCAGCGATTTACCGTGGTCGCGGATTCATGTTTTCCCCTATAGCGAACGCCCGGGC